>NZ_JBAKHE010000010.1:0-174014 GCF_049065885.1 Brucella sp. IR068
GAAACCGTCAAGGTCAAGGACGGCTATGCCCGTAACTTCCTGCTCCCGCAGGGCAAGGCTCTTCGTGCCAACGAAGCCAACAAGAAGAAGTTCGAAGGCCAGCGCGCCCAGCTCGAAGCCCAGAACCTGGAACGCAAGAACGAAGCCAGCGCCGTTGCTGAAAAGCTCAATGGCGAAAGCTTCATCGTCGTGCGTTCGGCTGGTGAAACCGGTCAGCTCTACGGTTCCGTTTCGACCCGTGACATTGCCGAAATCATCTCGGCCAACGGCTTCACCCTGCACCGCAACCAGGTTGAACTGAACCACCCGATCAAGAACATCGGACTGCACGAAGTTGAAGTCTCCCTGCACCCGGAAGTCCAGGTCAAGGTGGTTATCAATGTCGCCCGCTCGGCAGAAGAGGCCGAACGTCAGGCAAAGGGTGAAGACCTGACCTCCGTGGAAGCAATCTACGGCATCGAAGAAGAGCCTCTGGCTGAAGAATACTTCGACGAAGACGAAGAAGCCGAAGAACAGGCTTAACGAAAAAGGCCCCGTCAATCGATGGGGCCTTCTTTTTAGCAGATCCGGAATTGCAATCGATCTTGGCGAATCACTCAGCCAACACGATCTTGGGCTTTTTCACCATGTAGCCGTGCTGGCGCAGATGGCAGTACACAGCCTTAGCCGTATTCACCACCTGTTCACGGAACATCGGCTGTACCCGCTGACAGTCCCCGGTAGTCTTCCAGCCCTGAGCTACGATCTCGTAGTCTGCCTTCGATTTGACGACGATCTTGGCGGGGTAATTGGCTTCCTTGAGAGCGGGCATGATGGCCTTCATGGTTTTATCCTGGGCCACGTCCTCACGCACACATTCCTTTTCTCCGAAAGCTCCGTACCTGCAGACGTAGTCTCCGGCTGATGCCGTGATGGTCGATACGAACAGGGCAGCAGCTGCTATTAAGAATTTCCTCATGACACACTCCAGTCAAACCTTGAGATTTATTTCGCTGTACCCTTATCGTCTTGTTTTACCTAACGAATGCAATTGATTGCACGGACCGTCAAGCTGATTTTCTTGACTGACCAAGCAATTCTATAGTGCGAATTGCCGCAGACAGATCGGCCCGGAGGTTACTGATCTCCACACCGTCGCGGTGATGCTGATCACGCCACACGCGTTCACTGCTACTGAGCTGGCTCTCAAGGCTGGCGATACCTTCCTTCTGCTGCGATATAATCTTTCGATAGGTGTGCAAGGCCATGTTGACCGTGCTGCTCACATAGCCGTCAGGCTTCAGCCCATCCGGAACCCCGACGTTCAGAACATCTTCGTAGGTGAGCTTCTTGTCAGCTTCTTCGCAGCGGTGCTGGGCCACACGCTGGCGCATCCAGTCCATCTTCACCTTGCTGATCTTTTTCTGCGATCGGTACTTGGCTCGCTCGTGGATGCCCTTCGCGTCATGCGTGTCGACCAGTTGCATCATTTCCCTGATGGAGATTTCCATGATCAACCTTCAGCGTTCTTGATCGTGATCTCGTCGTGATCTCGTGTCAGCACAAGCAGGTAGCTCGAGCTGTAGCTGCTCTGGCTCCCATGGCATTCGAAGATCACTACAGGGGTTGGGTTGTTGACGGGGCGAGATAGATGACGAACTGCTCGCTCGAGCGCCTCCCCCATGGACCACAGGCGACTGGCTATCGTGTGTTCGCCGTTATTCGTGCGAACGTCATACCAGCGGTCGTCCTTGTGCTTACTTAGGTTCAGCATCGCCGTCCTCCTCGATAACCTGGCAGCGATGAATGTCTACAGCGCTGATGTATCCGTAGAACTCAGTGCCGGCCCACATCTCAGCCTGGCTGTCATAGTCCGAGAAAACTCCAACGATGGCCTCCACTACCGCTTCTTGAACCTCCTCCGCAGAACAATCGCTGAGCTTAGGGACAAGCGGCACATAGTCGGAGTCGTCCTCGTCCAAGCCTTCGTTGACTTCGTCGTGCTCTTCCGCACTCACGAAATTCAGGCCGTCTTCAAGCTCCTCGCGAGCATGTTTCGGCAAGTCGGAGACTTCGATCTCCATAATCACACGCAGTTTCATTCAACCCTCCTTGGGTGATGCCATCTTGGCTGATGGCCAGACAAGTGCAATTGATTGCACAACCTAGCGAACAAGTTCGTACTGGTGCCCACCCGTGACCGCGATCCCGCGAGCATCGATATCGAGCCAGTCCTTGGGGACTTTGTGCTCAGCCTCGGGCTGCCCCTCATCATTGAAGACGAGCACCTTCTCATATCCGTGGAGCACACCACCGATGCGCATGCACTTCTTCTCCACCCCGTCGATCTTCATTCTGAATGCCATCACTTGCGGCCTTTCTTCTGCTGAGCCTCGATCTCTCGGGCTATCTTGATCTTGTCTAAGGACGAGCTTCCGGTGGTCGTAGAAATCGTCCGTGTCGGTCCTCACGCGTCCGAGTTTAGGGTCGTAATGACCAATGCGTGGCGTAATCATTCTTCTCCCCACCCCTTGACTCTTTTGCCTTTCCGGAAGGCGCATAACCTTTTGCTGACTTCGAACGACCTGTTGGCGGCGGCCTCGATCATGAAGGAACGCTTCTGCTCGGTCAGATCATGCTCTTTGACTTCAACAACATGATCGACCTGCCTCGAAAGAACCCGTGCATTCTCGCTCGCAAACAGCTTGCTTGCGAAGAACGCGGGTTTTCCTGAGTCGAGATCATAGCTGTAGAGTTTCATGGCTTGTCTCCAAGCATTTCCTGAACCTTGGTGCGCAGCGCGTCGATCTCGGGATCAAAATCTTCCCAAGCTTGATCGTCGGGGCAGTGGTCGAGCAGGTAATCTTCCAGCTCACCAAGCATATGGTTGAGTACCTGAACGCGAGCCATCTCCTGTGGGTCATCCTTGATGCTCACGATCCCCTCCGCATCCCGTCGCGCAGCTCCTGAACCTTTGCCGCGTCCGCGTCCGAGAACATCGTCAGGCGCGTTCCGGTCGGGAGACGCACGATCACAGGATTGTAGCCAAACAGGTGCGTCTGCTTGCTGATGGCGAGAGCTTCTTCCTCGGTCAACACACAGCTGTTCTGGGCTGTCACGTAGCTGAACATTCATCGCCTCCGATCTTCGGAAATTTCGAGTGATGTTCCTTGAACTCCATAGGAGTTGCGAACACGGCCTCCTTGTCGGACTCGAGCTTCAGGATTGGTGGGATCACGGACTTGCAAACATTGCGCCTGTAGATCGCCAGCCCCGCGCACTGCATGTTCCGGATCGTGTGACAATTCACGAAGGTGTCGCTGTGCGCCCGCATGAGCCATTCCTCCGGTGTCGCCCCGCCGAGCCAGCCGTTGAGTGCTGTGCGCGCCCAGGGACAATCTGAACAAGGCTTCTTGTGCTGGACCTTGCCTTCGACTGCCTCGTCGCTGCTTATGAGCTGCCGGCGCTTCATTCTCCCGGCTCCAGTTCTTCCTCGACCAACTCGAAGCCGTCATCATCCGGAAACGGGCCATGGATCGTCATAGCGGGAGACAGGCTCACTTCTGGCATGGCGTCGTGGAACATGCCTCCGTAGATCGTCGGGCCCGCCCCATCGACCCCGGAAATCTCCATCGTATCGCCTACCAGCTCGTCGTACTTGGCCTGGGCTTCTTCCTCGTCCTCGGCCTGAATGTAGACCGTGGCTGCGATCATGATTTCTTTGCTGAACAGCTTCATTCTGCCCTCCTTGGCTTCCCTTGAACTTTGACTGATGACCGTCATATTGCAATTAATTGCATTAGCTGATGATCATATACGGACGCTGGATATGCTCGGCGGCGTCCGGGAACTTGGCGATGATCGTCTTCACCTGAACGGCGTCATAGCTGTGAGGCATCTTCGGCCACTTGGCTTCCATGGCTCGCATGAACTTGTGCTGCCAGCTACCGCCCGTCTTGGTTTTGATCGTGCCCATGTAGATCCATTTCTGGCCTAGATCGTCGTGGACAACTGTTCCGAGGAGCATGATGTATGGTGGACTTACCATCAGTCCCTCCATGCCTCGTCGGGGAGCTTCTTCATCGCCCGGATCTGACGAGCGCTGATCTGGTGATGAGCGATCTTGTGACGGATGCGCTTATTCTGGATTTCGATCCCCTCGAGCCGCTTCGCCTCACGCTCGTGCCACTGGGCGATCTCCTCGATCGTGTCGTTGCGGACTGTCTGGGCGTGGGCTGCCTTATAGATCGGCCTGAATGCCTGGTTCAGCTCCAGAAGCCTATCCATGGGCGGCTCATTGACGACTCTCACGTTCGACTGGTCGCATCCGTGGAAGCTGGTGCCGAACAGCCAGGCGAGTGCCCGCCCCAGATATCCGACTTCCTTCTTGCAGTACGGGCAGCAGTGTGCCGGCACCTGCTCTTTCAGCTCAGTCTGCGCGTGAGAGCTCATGTCTCGGCCTCCCCAACAAATTGTCGGCCTCTTGCTCGAGTGCCATCATGATTTCCTTTGGCAGCATGGCCGTGGCAACCAAGTAGACAGCCTCGGCGTATGCCTTCTCGCCTATTTCCTTCACCCGCTGGCGCTTGTCCGTGAGCTTCGATTGCATCGCGTAGATCTTCTTGCCGAAAAGCTCCGCATCTGCCTTGCGCCCCTCGGCCTTGGCCTGTGCGAGTGCCTCCTCGTACTGTGCCTTGATCCCTACGGTTTGCATGTAGTGATCGCGCACACTGAGGTATTCGAGCTCGACCTCCCGCAACGGTTCGGGAAGCCTGATCGCCTTCGCATAGGTCTGGATGCCTACCTGCTTGGATTTCTTGGTCAGTCCGAAGAAGGGCATTATTTGAGCGCCTCCTCGACGGGAACTTCCTGAATGCCTGGCACACGGAGGATTTTGACCGGTCCCTCGGACAGTGCCTCTATCATAGGCATAAGCATGTTGAGCCGATCCTGACCAAGGACGACGACCCCATAGGACCCGTCTTCGAGCTTCACTGTGATCTGAGCTATCTGGACCTCAGCGTGCGTACTCATTGTCGTCCTCCCCATATGCTTCGCGCACATGAACGATCCGCTCGTATTCTTCCCCTGTGGCGGTGACCTGGACCGTCTGACTCACACGCCCTTGAGCATCCAACATGTCGGCCTGTTCGATGATGACGTGACCTTCGGGGAGTCGGTCCTTTTCAGCTGCAGCGAGCTTGGCTTCGAGGGCTTCTCGATTAAGCTCTACTTCGTCCTGGAATACGAAATCCCACTCAGCGCAAAGGTAAGCGACTGCTGCACGGCACATATCATCAAGAGAGCGCATATCGACTTTGATGATGCCGTTTCCTGTTTCCTTGTGGCCGTATCGTTCCAAGACGGTCAATGCATCGTCGTCTGACGTAAACGAAAACTTGTCAGCTAACCTTTGCTCCAACTCCTTGATCTGCGCAGTCAGCGCCGCGTTGTCGGCTCTCAGGGTATGTACTTGCTCCAGCGCATCGTTTCGCTCGGTGATGAGTTCGCGGATTGTTAGGTGACGCTCATTGGCGATATTCTGCCATCGCTCCTTCTCCGCCCGTTCCGTCGCCAATAGCTCCTCAGCCTGCGAGCGTCGGACAAGCTCATCCTTGTATTTGGCCTGCGCTTCGGGACGAAGGTTTTCAATGTGGCGCAGGAGCATAACGCCCATGATCCCGCCGAGCTTGGCAACCGTCTCCAGACCCGTATCTGTAGCGGCAGGCGCGGGGGAAGACGGGAGCTTGGCCGTCATGGCGTGCCAGATGTTGTGCACGGTGGCGCGTTCGTCCTCGTTGTCCCAATCTACAGCAAGGGCCGCATCAATCATTTCGTCGGTTGCATCTGCGGGCATTGCGACTAGGGCGGTGCGGATACCTTCGAAATTCTTAGCCATGCTGGTCGACCTCCTTCTCGTGTTCGATGATCTTGGCGACCGCGGCTTCCCAGAGCTCGCGATGGTTGACCTGATACCAGTCTCCCTTCGGGCTCTTGATCCACACGCACATGCCGCTGATGTGCAGGGCTATGTCGAACTTGCCTTCGGGGGCGGTCAGCGAACCGAGGGTCGTGTGAAGGCCGATAAGCTGGTTCTCTCCCAGCTTCAGGGCTTTGCCCTCGATACCGACTGGCAGTTCTGCCGCGTATTCGACTTTCTGCTCACTCATGTCAGACCCCCGCAGCCCGCAGGACCTGAACAATGTCGGCCCACAACAAGACGGTGGCGAGAAACAGACCGAGTGCGAACACTTCGGCTACGGTATGGAGAAACTCATTCATGGCTGTCGCCCTCCTCCGGTAGGTCGACTTCGGTCAGCTCGTAGATCGAGTTGGCGCTGCCGCGGTCGTGTCCTTCTTGCTCGAACACATCGAGCGCATCTGACGGGTCCACTGCGATGGCGAGGAACGCCTCGTTATCGGCCCCGAACAGGATCAGGTAATGCTTGGTCATCATGCCCTCCTTGGCAGTGCAATTGATTGCACAATCTATGCTGCTTTATTGTCGACCTGGGTCAAGAACCGGCCATACATTTCCTTGAGGAGTGCGATGCCCGCTTCGATGCACAGGTCGGGGTCCCGCTTCATCTGGGCCATCAGGTAGCCATTGTGATGCGCCTCGTAGGCACGAGTCAGCACTGCACGCTGGTCCTGGGTCACCCCGATCGTGAAAGTCTTGGCAATCTTGAGGGCTTTCTTCCATTCGCCCTTCTGCATGTGGTCGATCACCTGAGCTGTCTTGGTCATGCGGGTCATCATGTCCCTCCAGTGCAATTGATTGCAAACTTACTTGCGCCTGGTGACGACAGGCTTAGGCTGATCGACCTTGTACACCTGGACGATCTTGTGGGCCGCATCGCCATTCTCGACCAGAACGAAATGGAAATACCCTCCGAGCGATAGCTGGGCGGCCATCGCCTCTGCCTCCACGTCAACCTGCTCCTGATCACCAAACAGCGCTATGTTCAGCTGGGGAACGGTGCTACCGCCTGCTGCTATGAGGATAAAATCCGGGGTCATCTTGCTGGTCATCTGTCTTGCCCTCCTTGGCGTGGGGAGTGTTGATTGCTCCCTATGCCTTGAACTTAACTGAGAGCATACTTGATGCAATAAGAAATGCAATTAATTGCACATATCAGGACTTATTTTTCAATTGGTCCCAACCGTCCTGAAGCGTCTTTCTGGCTGTCTCGATCAGGAGAGGCTTTGCCCTCGTCAGTACGTCGATCGTATCGGACTTCTCCTCGAGATACTTGGGTGCGAACTTCGGGTCGTGCTTCACGATCGATCGCGTATTGTCGATCAGGTCAGCGAGCTTGATGTTCTGTGAGTCAGGGCATGCGAGGGACAATCGTCTCAGGTTCTCCTCATAGCGAGCCTTCCTGTTGCCGAACTCCAGGGGAACATTCGTCAGGTCCCGCACCATGTGACCGATACGCGGTCCTAGCGTTGTTTCGATCTGTTCGATCGTGACCTGCGTGTCTTCCACCACGTCGTGGACCCACGCTGCCCCGATGACACACAGATCGTTGATACCGTGGTCCCGGAGGATCTGCACGACCGCCCGAGGATGGACGATGTACGGATTGCCCGTGTACTTGCGGGTCTGACCTATTGCTGAATGCGCCGCTGTTGCGAACGCCATTGCCATCATATCAATCATGGCTTTCCGCCTCTCTGTTTCTTCATAATTCTTCCATTGGGGCAAATGCACCAAACACGGTCGCCGCACTCATGACCTGCAGGGGTGAACACCTTGCCTCGCGTGTCGATGATGCCATGATTGCCGCACAAGCAGCAGTGTCCTGTGTCGGAGAACTCGTCCAACCATAGCGATGCCATCTGAGTTTTAGTGATCGGCTTCGGCATATGTGGTCAATCCTCTTCTGTCGGGTAATCCGTGACCCCGCGCTTGGCGTCCTCGTACCCACGATCATACTCGGCCTTGTGCCTGTCGCTCCAATGCCCCCACGGCCTCCTGCTCCAGCCGTAGCCAAAGTGTGCCTGTGCTTGTCCGTATGCCTGCCGGAGAGACGGGTTCTCCCGTATCTTCTGGTCGTGCTCTGCGAAGTTGACTTCGGTCATGTCGGCTTACTTCCCTAGTATGCGAAAGCAATGGCCAGATCGTCGATCTCACCGCCCGCTTCCTTCAGGGCGTGCATTACATTCGGCCAGCCTTCGAAAACCTGCACACCTTCGACCGGGCCTCCGAACATGAGCATGTGCTCGTCCTTCACGTCCTCTGCGCCGGGTAGGTCAGCGCACTGCCAACGATCATAGTCGTCCTTCTTGATAAGGCCGAAACTGCCGGTGCTGCCACTCCTGTCGACGGATACGATCACCACAAACTTCGTCATGTCTTTCTCCTTCAATCGTATCTTGGCTTAGGGCCTGACGTTTGCAATTGATTGCACAACTCAACCTATCCCGGAGATACCTTTCGTAAGCAGGGCTGCGTCCTCTGCTGGAAGGTCGGTGATGACGAACTCCTTCCAGATCGATCGGGGGATCATCTTGGCAGGTATCTGTGTCGCCCCACTCATTCCCGCGGCCACATACCGATGATGACCGTCCACGAGCAGATGCCTTCCGTCTGGCCAGTGGAGAGCGAGGACAGGCGTTTCGATCCTGACTCCCAGGAGGCGCCTCACCCTGTGCTGTTCGATCCCGCGCTTCTCGAGGAAGAACTGAACGACTTCGGGTAACACGTCGATTTGCACGGTCTTCCTGGTCCGCACCTTCCAACTCTTGGTCATGGCCGTGATGTTGAAATGGTGCGTCTCTCCGGTGACGTCATCGACGTGGGAGAAGACTTCGTCCATTGGACCCATGTCTTTCATCTTCATCAGTGCAGCCCTACCCTGATACCTACGAGTTGGGTCTGGACAAACCGCACTAAGGCCAGTGCGTCCTTCCGTCTCTTGAAGAACAAGCAGCACGAGCCGCTTCCACGCCCATAAGTGTACGTGTCCCACTTGTCGTATCGTGGCCCCACATTCTTGTTCAGCCAGCCTAACACCCACGGGTTCACCACCCAGAACTCGCTCTTGTCCTTCCATGTATGCGTCTTGCCGTCCTTGTCAGTGTAGGACTGGTCGAACACCACTTCGGTCTTCTCCCAGACTATCTGGTGGGCGTACGTTCTGAGGCCCGCGTTCAGCGTGTTGATCTGTTTGCAATAAACGTCTTCAAACGAGACAAGCGCTCGATAGTCGTCCCGGAAATCTGGAACTCCTTCTGGCGGTCCTGGCCTGTGTGCGTGCGGGTCGGCCTGATCGTGGATGAAGAACACATTGTCCGAGCCGATCGTCATGCCGTGCTTGTGCTTGACGTACTTGGTCATGGCTGGGTCTCCTTCACGGGGTACTGGTCTAGCCAGGCGTCGTAGGCTTCGTGATCGATCAGGCCCCCGTATGCGAAGGCACCCGGATTGAGCTTGCTGTACTCGGCAATGCGTGCGGTCCCCCAGAGTACGAAGCCTACCATGTGTCCTCCCGGCCAGTCTTTCTTGTCTTGCTCGAGCTGCTCCTCGGGAGAACGGCCATGCACGCGGGCATAGTTTGCATATCGGGAGTTCCATTCTTTGGTCATGCTCGCCTCACCAGAAACGCCAGAGCGAGCATGAGAAGGAACAGGCCGTCCGCGATCAACTCCGTGCCAGACTGTGGCTTACGGTTCCAACCGAAGTAGCTGTTCAGGTGAATGAACCAGACGGCTGCTATGAAAAGGATGATCGGGTTCATGCTTCCACCCTCTCGAAACGGCCATCTATGAACTCCTTCTTGGCTCTCGCCCATAGGCTGTTGTCGGCAAGAGACTGGTAAATGACCACCTGCCCATACTGCGTATTAGGCTCCTTCTGTACCGTGACGGGGAGCATCATGGTCACCACCGCGGTCGGGCTCGGTTCTGGCCTCTGGGGGCTGAGCGTCAACCACCTGCGTGTCAGGCCCGTGTGCATCCAGAGGAAGCACTCCTGGTCGTCGAAGCACAGTTCTATGTGCAGTTCCGCTACGAGGACCACCCGATAGGTCGTCCCGCGTTTCTTATGGCGCCATGTCGTTCCAATAAGCGTTGCCATCATCCTTCTCCCGCGTAATCGTCAGGGAGGCGTTCGGTCAGATCCCCTGGATGAAGGCGGCCACGCTCGGAAGACCAGTACCCCTTCTCATAACCAGGACGACCGGGAACACCGGGATACCAGTCATCGGCATACCAATCGGTGCCGTCGCCGGGGACACGTTGCTCGAGGCGAACAACCCCGCCATAGATGGTGCGGAAAACCTGACCCGGCTCCAGCTCATACCGTCGTTCATACCAATCGATCTGTTCTGCCATCAGTCTTTCACCTCCGTGCTCATGCGGGATAGAAGTTCGGCCCGCAGCTTCTGGTCATATTCTTCGTGGTATCGGTTCTCAGCTGCCGACGTCGTCCAATCGTACCAGCCATAATTGAGACCAAACTCGTCCAGCAATTCTTCGTTCGAGAGCTTCGTGACGTCTGGTACTGGTCGTTCACGCTTCCCACGCTTGCTCATCACGCGGCCTCCGCTCGATACGGGTGCTTCATCAGATTGAGCTGCCCGCAGCGGAGGCACTTGCGATAAGGCCCCTCTTCCGAGTCGATATTGTCGATCCATTCGTGCTGGGCCGGCTCTTCGAGAATGACCATGAGTAACGAATGACACACCGGGAACGGGTTCATGACCGGTCCTTCGACTGTCAGATCAAAGAGCGAGACAAGGCCCTGATCGTAGAGGTCGGCGTCGGTTACTTCTGAGAGGTTCATCACACCACCCCCAGCACATCGAGGGCTGAGGGTGGATCAATTCTCCACCGCTCCCGACAAAGCTCGTCGTGTCTACGCTTGAGTGCCTGACTGGCCTGGTCGAACGGTGTCTGTTCGATTTCATCCAGCTCCTGATCTATCTCAACGAGGCGAGCTTTCTCGGCAACGGTGAACTCTATTTGCATGACGCAAAATCCTTATGCAATTAATTGCAAACTTATGCTGCCCGGAGGATCAGCACGTTATCCTGAACCTCGGCAATCGCTCCGGTCATGGTCTCGTAATGGGCGACCCGGATCTTCAACTCGAGGGTGGCGGTGTGAGCGGTGGCGTGAACTTCACGTCCTGCGAGGAATATGTCCTCCCAGCTCCCGCCGTTCAGCTGTTCCTGACAGCGTACGACGAAACCGTCGACCTGCTCCGTGACGAACCATCGTCTTGTGAGCTGATCATTCACCCTGATGCTGTGTACCGTGGCCATCATCTGCCCTCCTTGGCTTAATGGTCTTGGGGAAATTCCCCTTGCCCGTACTTTATCTTGGTACGTACCCGATGCAAGAAGAATTGCAATTAATTGCACGAGAATTTCTGATTTTCTCAACGACGCAACATTTTCTCAGGCACGCTACATTTTCTCAGCAGCGCAACATCGACCGCGCGCGCCACCACCCGCATCAGAATGTCCCGTACACCTGCCGCCTGCACACCACGCAGGGTCGGTACGGACTTAGGCGAACTTTATCAACTTCTGAGCGGGACTTACCTGCTCTCTCTGTTTTCTGGTGGAGGGGGTATCTGGACGCTCTCTATCAGCCAGGGGGCGTTCATGGCTTTCAGTATCTCTCTCGGTATGTGTAGGAGGATACTTGTTAGAAGCCTTGGATTTTCGGGCTTTTATGGCTGTATGAGGCTTGTCAGTATAGGTGGTAAAACAGGGGGATTTCGTGCGTCCCCGGAAATGTCCTTCGGGGGAGTTGGGACATATGATTTTGTCCCGAGAATGTTCTCCCCGCGAAGGTGTCGGAAGGGGAATTATTACTCCCCGTGCACTGCCTTTACGATAGCGTTGAACAGTGCTGCCTTGTTCACTTCATGTATGTTCGGGTTCCCCAGAATTGTTTGGCGGGCCTTTCTGGCTTCCTTGAGTGTCGGATAGGTGAGCTTCACCGTATCTGAGTTTTGTAGGAGCATGAAGCTGAACTCGTTTGATGATGTGTTCAGTATTGGTCCCGCGAAACCGGTCGTCGATGATTTCAGAGCGGTTTCCCGCCGTTTGACGGTTCTGGTGTTTTTCATATCGTCACCTTTCATCCTGTTTTGCAATTAATTGCATTATGGAGTGATCGGAGAAGGCTTCGAAGAAAGGCATCACAATTTAATGGGATGCTTTTCTAGCAGGTCTTCAGTATCCGAGGTGCTCCACGATCTTCATCAGAGCCTGTTCCTTGTTTATCAGGCCATTGTTTGTTTTTGAGGCTCCATACTTCAGTAGCAGTTTCTCCAGTCGCTTCTTTTCTTGTGGTGAGAATCTGAATAGTAGGACCTTCTCCTCTTTTGTTATTTCTTCCCCACGTAGCACCTTGTCGAGATCAGAGGCTTTGTACTGTTCGGCCAGTTGAAGCTTCTCTTTGTAATTCTCTGCCGTGACGTGTGGTGCAATGCTTTTTAGTTTCGTCCACCCGATCGCTTTCAATCGATCATGGTCAACCGGCAGATTGTAGAAAGCCTTTCCGATATCGATGAGATAGTAGGTTTTGCGCCGTCCCAACCCGGACTGCTCGTGAAACTCCTTCACGTCGTAGATGTTGTTTTCCTGCAGTTCCCACAAGACGATGCTGAGCTCTAGCAGGTTGTTGTCGACGTCTTCAGCGAGTTTGTAAGCTCTTTTCAAAAGCTTCTTGCTCGCCTCCGTCTTAGACAAGGCTGTCGTATCAATCATTAGTTTAGTGCCTCTCGTCTTAAACATCGGCACCGGCATACGAGCCAGGACCGAATTTGTTGATCTTGGTTCGAGTATCGCCGTTGCAATCAAATGCACACCGTTACTCATAGTATATCGACCTCTGCGAGCTTTTCCCCGCTCACGAAAGCGGGAAGAGGTAAGTCGTCGTCCAGATTGGATATCTTGTCGGTGAATGGATTATACGTTCCCCCCGCGGGTATTTTTATGTCCCGCATGAATATGTTGAGAAAGGATGGGTAGCTCAGAACCTCGATGCCTTGTGTCTGCGCGTGCTTGGCTTTCACAGTGTCTCTGCGACTCGCAACCAGCAGGTGTGTATCCGAGCGGATGCTTGACTGCACCGTGATCCCGAGGGACACGCATGCCGCCCTTAAACTATCCCGCGTGATCAACTCGCCATTCTGCCTCATCGCAGGTCCTGTGAACACGACATTTAATTGCACAGTTGCGCCCTCCTTGGCTAGACCCACTTCTTACCTTAACGTCATGTTTTAACGTGGTTGAAGCAAGAGCAATTGCAATTAATTGCAATCTGTGACGAAAATTTGGTTATTGTTTCAAGGCTTAGGCGGGAGCCTCAGCCCCCAACGCAATCCGGTAACCCGCCGGTATCCCATCTGACGTTCCACAGGATTGTCGATCTCCTCATCGGTGAACATGCACCGATTTCGGGACTGGTGGTAATGCATTGCACAACTGGACAGGTCGTGGCTCATCGCCTCGAGCATGAGACAGAGTTCCTGGGTTTCCTCAGCCGACAGACTGCCTCCTTCATAGGTGCCGTCGAGCAGAATACGACCGTAAGAAGTGGTCTTCCCGAATGATCCACCGCTGGTGATAGATATCGTGCCGGGATACTTGCTACCCTTCCCGACCATACCAATCACCAGATCTCCATCCAGGAACGTGCTGCGCATGCGTATGCGAGGGAAGGTCAGGTATTTGCGGGCGTGCTCGAAATGCCAGCGCAACCTCCCGAACGGCCCCTCCGGGAAGGTGAACAAGTCTTTCTGAGGACCTGCCTTCACTACGGCGAGCTGCTCTCGCAGGTATTTCTCCTGAAGTCCGGTGAAGCTCCCTCTCTGCAGGAAAGTCAGCACCAGCCCCCTGTCCCCCAACTGTAGGAGTGGCAGCCCCTCCCTCAGCATCTTCAGTTCTTCGGCTTTCATGTTACCTCCTTTTCAAAAGCGAAGGGCCTCAGATGAGGCCCCTTTTCTTTGCGAATTGCTTGGTCATAGTCAGGCTGATCAGTGTTTCGGTTTCGCCCACAATCGAGCTGGGTCCGATCTGATAAGCGAGAATATTGGACTTACCGAACGACTTGACGGTGCCATCAGGCATGAACACGTCGAGGTAGACGTTCGACTCGTTCTTGAACTTGAATGTCAGGGTGATCTTGTCGCTATCTGCGACTTCCGCGGCGGTCTGGATCTTCTTGGTGATTTCAGACGGCTTGGTGACAGGGAGAGGCTTTGCAGGCGGAACATACGCCTTGCACACGGTGACGGGTACGACCTGGAAACCGGTGGTGACCTTGTAGACGTCGTGTTTCACGCCCTTGGTCTTCGACAGCTTGCCAGCGATCATGTTCGCTACAGCTTGGGTGTCGTAAATCATCTTACCGGAAACGTCTAGCATCTTGCCCTCCATGGCGTTGTGATGTTTGGGAGAAATTTCCCTTGACTTGACAGTAACTTATGCCGATGCGTATGCAATAGAAAATGCAATTAATTGCAAGAAAAGACTCCGGAGATTTCTCCCCGGAGCCGTTCATTTTTCATGGTCAATCTCGAAGTTTGCCAGTTCGGCCTGAAGCGAGGTCAACTGACTAAGAGGCACTTTGAACGCATTCGTGATCGCCTCGTTCATTTGCTTCCCGATCGCCACAAACGCCGCGTGCACCGACTTTCCGAAAGCGGTTAGTCAGGCGGCGTCGGCGTCTTCTTCGAGATCAACCGTAATATTTGCTTCCGGGAACGCTTTCTCGAGAACTGCGAAGGCCGCTTCCATTCCCATCGCCTTCAGCTTCTGCTCAAGGGTCTGACCGCCAAGGAAGTCAATGCAGATGTATTCAAGAGCCACCGTGTCAACGGTCGTAGAACTCTGCTCTTTGGCTTTGGCGATGGCTGCATCGATAGTCGCTTTCTGGTCTTCGTGAACCTTGAAGGTCTTGGTTGTAACGGTCTTCGAGGACTGATCCTCGAGAGACTGAGGCTTGTCCTTGGCGAGATGCTTCTTGACAGTCTCGATCAAGGTGAGCGTGTTCGAGTTCAATGCGATCTCGATCCACTGATCCTGGTTGTCCTCGTTGATGACGAGGGCGATTTCCTTGAGCTTGGTCCAGCCGATGCCCTTCACCTTGTTCCAAGAGACCTTGGCCGCGGAGAGAGAGTTATAGATGCCGACCCAATACATGGCCTTACGGTAGGCCAGTCCGTGCTCCTTCTCGACAAAATCGCGGAAGGAAGCGTAAGGCTCAAACCAGTTGTTCGCCTGGATGAGCGAGAGGACGCCGCCCAGGCGGAACATCGTGAGTTCGGTCTGTTCGGAGAGAGCCGGGATAAGGTCGCGAGCGTCCTTTTCCTTCAGGTTCTCGATCTCATGAACCAGATCGGACAAAATGTCCGGCTCCATGATCTCGCCAGCCTTGGCGTTCGACGTGGCCACTTCCTTGGACTTGGCCGGCGTCTTGGCCTTGGCTTCCTTCTTTTCCTTGGCCGTCTTACCAGCCTTGGCCTTGGGTTCTTCCTTCGGAGCTTCCGGTTCGGTGGCGGGCTCAGGCTTGTCCTCTGCTTCGGCTCCCTCCGGCGCGTCCTCAAACTGAGACTTCAACCAGGCTCGCTTGCTGTCCGCTTGCCAGCCTTTCCACTCACCCGGAACTTCGATCTCATTCTCCTCGACCAGAGCGTCGAGTTGCGAGTCGTTCAGGGCGTCGACGTCAACGACAACGTCTTCTTCCTCGGCGGCTGCTTCCGGCTCGACCTGGGCTGCCGGCTTTGCAGTTTCAATCTCTGCTTCGACAGCGCCTTTGTTGGCACCCTTCAGAAGCGACAGTGAGGCTGAGCTCATTACCTAGACCCTCCTTGGCCTTTCATGTGTGGTTATCGTTACACCTTAACTGTTGTGCAATTAATTGCAAGATTAGTTCGAGCGAATTGCCATTGCTCCCGTGATTTTTTGCATGTCGAGAGTGATGCCGGGGAGCCTGCCAGCCTGTGCAAGACCCATGCACGCGAGGCCGTATCCGTCAGCAAGATTGTTCGTCGGAGCCTCGAAACCCCACCGCTTGAAGACCTGCAGCATCACCTGCTCCTTGTTCGCAGTACCTTTGCCGCAGACGAACTTTTTCAGTTCAGTCGCGCGCGGGTCGTACCATTTCAGGCCGTCCAGCTTCATCGAGAAGCGGATCAGCGTACCCAGCTCCACGAGGGGTATGATGCTCGAGGCGTTCTTCGTATTCAGTGAGAAGCCCTCGACCACAATCTTGTCAGGGTGGTATTCCTGAATAATCTCCATGATGCCGGTTGTGATATTAATTGCACGCTCGAGGCCGTTCGTTGACCCCGTTGGCTTGATCTCCCACGCCTTGATAACGTCAGGTACGCGGGTGCCCGACTCCCGTAGGAGTACGAGGCCGGTCGCTGTGGTGGAGGGATCGACGCCCAGACTGGTGAGCCTGGCAGATCCTTTCAATTTGATAGCCATCAGTTGCCCTTCCAGTCATAGGTCGCCGGATATTCTCCGGAGAAGCATTCTTTCTTTCGTGTGCATTTAGCTGCACGTTTGGACATGGCCGTAGAGCACACGCCGCACGGCACTCCGACTTTCTTCTTACGGAAATCGGTCACTGCCTTTGCCCGCGCGACGAGTTCGTCGGTAAGCTTGTCGTCCCTCTTGACTGTGAACTCCTTGAAAGGGGAGAATTTTTCGAACAGACCCCATTTCTCGGGATCAGGGTCGGCACAACCATAACCGCCTTTAGAAATGTACATGATCGTCGCCTCAGTCGTGTCTACCTGCTTGGCCCACGGGTGCGTACTTTCCGACACGAGACGGAGGTAGAGATTGGTTCGCCACTGATGTTCCGCGAGCGGGGCCTTGAGGCTTTTGAACTCGTCTTTATCCATCGTTTTTAGTTCAACGATTCGCAGCTTCGGCTGGTTCAGCTTCACGAGCATGTCTACCCCGCACGACGCACCACACTCCGCGCTCTCAAAGCGGACTTCTCGCGGCTCGAGCCACCGGCAGCCGCACTTGCTGCAGCCCTTCGGACGCAGAGTGAAATCGTGCTGCGTTCCACAGTTCGCGCACTTCCAGTGGCAGATAGCCCTCTCCATCTCAGCAAACCAGAGCACGATGTTGCGCTCCTGGTCGCGACCGATCTGAAAGGTCATGCGCTCGGACGTAGTCAGCCAGCCGTCCTTGGGCTTGGCGCCTGACAGATCATGCAATGCGTAAAACCGCGGGCAAATGCCCCCTTCCTTCGTAAGGTCGGAGGCGTGTATGCGCGAAATCGGCCTCGCCGGGTCCCAGCCAGATAAATGCTTGTGCAGGAGGAATTTCACCCCCATCGTTGGCATAGCCTTCTTGGCCGTTTTGAGGAAAGAGACGGCCATCAGTATTTACCTTTCGTGATCACCCACCCCTGGAGGGCAGTCATGGTCTGTTTGATTTGGTCGGCAGACCCGTGAACGGCAATCTCCAAGGTGACAGTCGGCCATTGGTCCCATCCGTGGTTCCAGGTGACTTCCTTGATGCCCAGGCCGTGGTTCTGCAACGCGTTGAGAGCCAGCTCGATCGGGATATCATGGGGATCCGGAAGAGGCGGCTTTACGTCAGCAATCGTGTCCCACTTCGCGGGCGTAATCGTGTTCCACTCCAAACCCTGGATCGGGCCTTCTGCCAACATGATCTGGTCGGCCTTAATAAAGCCGGTAGTTATCAGGCTTGCATCCGAGTCAGGCTTTGCCAGATCGACGCCAGCTACAATGAACGGGACACCTATACCCTTGGATTTCAGTAGGGCTCCGAACTGCTTCACTTGACATTCTCCTCCCACACGTGCCGGGGGACGCAGACCCACTCACCGTCGATGACTGGCTTGCCGTCCGGATTGACGAAGGAAATGATCAGGGCCGGCGACTTGCCTTCCTGACGGGCTTCGCGGGCGATCTTGGCGAGCCACTCAAGCTTCACGCCGAGAGACAGACTGGTCGTGCTTTTGGCTTCCATGAGGACGGTCTCGAGGTCGATATCCCCTTTCGCGCCCTCCATGGCTCCAGATGCTGGCCGGCCCTTGGCCTGAAGCTGTCGAGTCAAGCGTTTTTCAGACGCCCGCCCGGACTTCCCGATCGTATGCTTGTTGCGACGGTTGAGATACGGGTTGCTCACTCCGTATCCCCTTCCTCCAGGACGCCCTGCTTCAACATCGTGTTGATGATGAACTGGCGCACCTGGGAGCCGAACATCGGATCTCCGTATAGGCGTTCCTTAAACGGGGCGATCGTGTCGTAATGCTCCCCGTAGATGTCCCAACCCTTGTTCTTCTCGCCCTTCTCGAACTTGCCGTACGCCTTGAGATACTCGCTGACCGTGTTGAAGTCGTCGCACTGGCCGATCTGCAGGCCCTTGTGAGGCTGAGTGGCCATGACGAACTTGCCGGAAGCCGCAAGGATCGGTGTCTTCCATTTCTTGACGACGAAGTTGACCTCCTTCGCCACAGGCATGACGTCGGACACGGTCTTGTCCACGACATTGGAGCCATGAACACGGAGGCGGATCGCAGACTGGTAGCGAGGCTTATTACCCCCCGGCTCGGTCTCCGGGTTGCCGAACATCACCCCGATCTTGGTCGTGATCTGGTTGATGTAGAACAGGGTCGGGTAGCGACCCTGCTTCTCGGCCTCGGACAAAGCGGCCACCGTCTTGCGGTATAGTTTGCCCATAATCGTACCGACGCCACCCACGATAGCCCCCTCCGCGCTCTTTTCGAGCTCAGACAGACCGACCATGGCAGCGATGCTGTCGAGCACCACCAAACCGACGTCGTGGGCGTGCAACATGCCTTCGATCAGATCGACGCATTCTTCAGCGTACGCCGGTTTCAGAACCACGAGACGACTCGTATCGACGCCGAGAAGAGTTGCCCACTCCGGGTTGAACTCATTCTCGAGGTCGACGAACACGCAGAGCAGCTCAGGCCACAGCATCTGGTGCATGGCTATTGCCCGCAGAGCGATGTTCGTCTTGTTCGAGCTCTCCGGCCCGAAAATAGACGTCACCTTCCCTCGCGGAAAGCCGCCACCCAGCGCCAGGTCGAGCGGGAACAGGCCAGTCGGGATGCGGGTAGCATTGACGAGTTGCCCGCCCACCGAACCGATACTATCGCCCTTGTCCTTCTGGAAGGTCTTGAGCATGTCGAGGACGCCGACCGTTTCCTTGGCCGTGGACTTCTTGGCGATCTTCACTGCCATATCAGTCCTCCTGCTTCGCCCAGGTCACCGTCTCTGTATCGGCGTCGTAAACTACGTCGTAGCTCGGCGCGATCATGCCTTCGGGGACGATATCGAAGTGCGGAGACCAGGCGTCATATTCGACCCTGTCATTGATCAGGTGGTGTTCGGCCCGAACGACGATCACCTCGGCCATCACCTTCATGACGATCTCCGGATGATCGCGGATGACCTCGGCCTCGATCTGGAACTGGCCGACCCTGTGTTCTTGGAAGTGCATTGCAGTCTCCGTGCAATTAATTGCAGAACTAGGCGTTGACAATGTCCTCGACGCACTTCTTGAGACGAGCGTCTACCCATTCCTCGGCATAGTCTGCGACCTGGTCGATCTCCTCGTGGGAGCACGGGATCGAGAGCGAGATACCAATACGGGTGGATTTGTAGTCACCCAGATTGTGCGTGTAGCTGGCCTCGAAGCCGACGCGGCACTGCTCGCCGGACGCAACCGACGGAGTTACCTCTTCAGGAACATGAACGCTCTCCTGGCTAGTCTCCTCGGAGATCGTCTTGCCCTTGTCTTTGTTTTCGACTGTTGTGGTCGCGGTGGTCTGCTTCTTGGTAAGTTTCAGTGCCATTATAGCCTCCTTGCTGTTACTGGCTCACATGTCCTTAATCTGACTGCCAATCGTCTGATACCAATGGTGGCGGTTGGCTGCGTACCCTGAAAAAACAGGGCTATCGTCGTCGATAATGTCGAAGACGGTTGGCATGGGCTTGTCCGGATATTCCCGGCGGATGCGCCCCACAGGCTGCTCAACATTCGACCGCGGCATTGCCAGGATCGCCAGATCCAGCCAATCGATCGACGTGCCCTCGCCCATCATCGTGTATGTGGTGAGAAGGATGGGCTTTACCTTCTCCTTCTCGCGGGCCTTGCGCTCGGCTGCCGTGTTGGCGCCGATGTAATAGCCCATGTCCCGGCCCGAGATCTTGAAGCTCTCGCGGCAAGCGCGGTGGATCGCTTTCAGGTGGTCGTGCAGGGTCGAGAAGATGACGATCTTGCGATCCTTCTCATGTGCCATGCTGATCAGCTCTGCGATCAGGTGGTTACGCACTGGATCGGCGGCGATGATCTTCTCCAGATGCGCTGTCTTCCCCGGCTCATGCGGGAGTCTAACGACCTTCTTGCCTCCAGTCTTCTTGTCCTCGCGCACCACCCGCGGGCAATCCCAAGCGGAACGGAAACGGAGAACCTTCGGCACCATGAGCTGCGCTTCGGTTTTGGCGCGGATCGGGCCGATATGCGCGAAGATCAGCAGCTCCTTGCCGTCTGCACGGTTCGGGGTAGCGGACAAGCCCAGACGAAGCTTTGCCGGGAACATGCAGGCGACTTCAATGAACTGGTCTGCCGGCAGACGATGACATTCGTCGAAGATCACCAGACCGAAGTCCTTAGTGATCCAATCGGGGTACTTGCCGTCCTTCGATAACGAGTGGATCATCGCGACACAAAACTTCGTGCCGACTACCTCACACTTGTCGCCCCGGATCTCCCCGATTTCATGTGGCTGCAGCCCGAGGAACTTCTGGGCACCGTCCAACCACTGCTTGTAAATATCGTCTTTGGTCGTGATGACGAGCGTCTTGCGCTTGACTTCGAATGCCGCCTTGTATCCGAGGACGGTCTTGCCCCACCCCGTGTACGCACTGACGACACCGGACTGACCGGCCTTGAGGAAAGCGGTCGTTTCGTCGAACAGCTCCTCTTGATGCGGGCGAGGAGTCGGGCATTTGGGAAATTCGATGTACTCTCCATCGGTGCGGTTGTCGTTATAGCCGACGGGGCAGATCGCCCGAGGCAGTAAGATCAGACCCGTATTCGGGTCCGTGCGGTACAACGGTACGACGTCACCGAACCGGGACGTGAACTGATACTTGCGCTCGATCTGTGCCTTGTACGGGTAATGCGCCATTGCATCCGTAATCAGGGGCTGGTCGTGCCTGATGAGTTCGCTGAGCACCGCCAAGGCTGATCTCCTGGAAAAAGGGGCGAGTTAGCCTGAAATGACCAACTCGCCAGTTGTCAGCTGCGAGACGCGACTCAAACAGCCGATATTTGCAATTAATTGCAATTCTAGAGCTCATCCTTGAGAGACGAGCTGACGCCCTTCTCGTACCCGATGCCGCCCTGTGCCTTACCCACACCGAGTTCGATCAACTCCTGCGGGGAGTAGTATTTGATTTCCTCGGCATAGTTGGCTGGCAGGCAGTCTTCCACCTTGATGCCAAGTTCAGCAGCGAGGGAGTCAAGGCTGTCGTGCTTCTCTACAAAGTCGAATTGATTGCCGACTGCTGGTTCCTTATCGCCGGTTCGCGAAATATCGAAGGTGCAGCCTGCAAGACCGCCCCGCTTTTCAGCGAGCTTCTGCAGATGCTTGATCGTACCCTTCTTCATCACGTAAAGGCGACGCTGGTTCTTGCGGACCTGTCCCTTGTTGGGGCCAGCCTGAATGACATGCTCGGAGTGGTCGATCACCGTCAACACACCTACCAGCGCAGGTTTGCTGTCCTTGTCGTTCTTGGCACAGATCGGGCACGGCTGGCTCTGGTCGACGTCGGCGGTGCAGACAAAGTGCTTCCAGTCGCCGTTCATGTGGAGCGAATGCTGGTAATAGCGCTGATCCGAAAGCATACCGTTATCATCGAGGTCGCCGTCGAGGAAGGTAATGCGCTTCTCTTCGCCTTCCTTCAGCCAGAAACGCCAGAGCTTACCGGCCTCGGCCTTCGCCATTTCAGCCTTGGCTTCTTCGTTCGCGAGAGCTTCCTGGGCTTCGGCTCCGGACTTGAGAAAGCTCAATCCGCCTTTTGAGCTTGCCTGCTTCTTGGGGGTGGATGCATGAGATACGCCCGCACTACCTGCAGGCATGGATTTGGCGCTCTTTGCGAAGGTCAATGCCATCTTTGTCTCCTTGAGAACCGTTGTCTCACAATGGGTTAGCTGGATGATTGTGCAATCAATTGCATAATGCCTTATCTGCTGAGCGGGTCAAGTATTATTCTTCACTCCGGGCAAGATACCGTTGAGAATTTCATATAATTGCTCCGGGGTCGAAGCACCTGGGTCCTTAACCCCCTCCGGAACCATAAGATGGCCGATAATATGCGTCTCACCGAGAACTTCGTCATACTTGGCTCGGCCTGAGTCCCCACCCACTCCACGGTCAAACAAGGTGTACTGCTCCAGCGCGTCCGACATACGCTTTATTTTCGCAACGCTCGGGTTTGCAAACAAAGGACTTACCACGTTGTCGTAAACGCGCAGCACTGACGCTACATCGAACGGGCCTTCGACCACAACAATCGGACGTGCCCTGTCCACCCATTGCTCGCCATACCAGACGATAGGATTGTTCCGCTTTGCGTAGCGGTACATGCGATAGCGGGGATCGGTGCCTTCATCTACCGCACGTCCGTGGAGACCCACCAACCTCCCCTCGAAATCCCTGATCGGGAAGCACACGCGGCGCTCTTTGTCTTTCGTGTCAGCACGCAAGTCTAGTGCGTCGGCCAGCGCCGGCGGTACATCTCTTTCCTTGAGGTAGTCCCGCGCAAATTGAACCTCACGCCAGGGCGGAAAGCTGTCGAGCCACCATTCGGGGTACAACTGCATGTCTTGCTTCTCCCCGAACAAAACCTCCTCTATGTCGGGGAAATCAAGGTTGAGCTCGGCGTCGTTTTCAGCCTCCTCTATCAGTGTGAATGCGTCCGACCACTTTACATCGACCGCGTGCTGCTTTGAGTTCAGGGTCTGCATTTCCAGCACCAGGTCGAACATGGTCCCGTGGAAGCCGCAAGAAAAGCAGTTACAAAACGCGTCTCCCGCGTCCTTCTTCACACCAAACACTTCCGGACTGGACTTGCCGCCTTCATGGCGCCACGGACCTAATGGGCAGTCGCAAACGATCCACCCTGCCCGCTGCTGCGCGATCGGAACCTTCGCCCCGAGAAGCTTGAGGAATTTTATGGTCCTCTCGATTTTCATTAGAAAGCGCCAGTGCCTACAATGTATTCCGGTTCCTTGGTTGCCTCAGACAAGGCAGTCTTATGAAGCTCCTGCATCGTCTGAGTGCACAACTGATCACAGCGTTCATTCTCCTCGACGCCAGCATGGCCCTTCACCCATTCGAAGGTCACGTCGTGCAACTGATACAAGGCAAGCAGGATCTCCCATAGGTCGCGGTTGATCACGGCTTTTCCCTGATAGGTCTTCCAGCCGTTCTTCATCCAATTGAGGGACCACTGCGTGCAGCCTTTGATCAGGTATTCACTGTCAGAGTAAATCTTGATGGACTGGCCGATCTCGATCGTCTCGAGCGCACGGATGACCGCTATCATTTCCATGCGGTTGTTCGTGGTGCCGAACTCGCCGGCTGTGTGCTCCACACGCTGGCCGTCGGCAAATTTGATGACATAGGCCCAAGCACCGAGACCGTCCTTTTTCAGGTCACAGCCTCCGTCGGTGTAGACTTCGATCACGCCGGGTCCTGTAGGGGTGACGACCGTTCCCGCAGGAGCCAGGTCCCCCAACTCGATCGGCAATGCACCGAGGATTTTGAACACCTTCAACCGTAGGGCTTCGGCTTCTTCGGGGCTATCCGCTTCGATTGTCAGGGGAGCCTGAAACTTCATGTCACTTCCTCGCAGTGATTTTGAGGGTGCGGCTGGTGCGGGACTCTTTGATCACTTCCTTGCGCTGCGGCTCGATCATGTAGGCATCGAGGTCCTTGAGAGTAATCGTGGCACACTTGTAAAAAAGCTCGTCACCCAGGATCTCATGGACCCGCTTCATGTCGATAACCTCGCGAGCTGTACCGCGAGAACCGGCCTCCACCTTGAACTCGACACCGAGTTCTTCAATTGCCGCGTCGGGGTCACCGAGCTCGTTCATGATCTCCTGCAGTTCCTTGTGCGCCTTGGTGTAAGGCTTCAATTCCTCCTGCAGTTTCTTGACTTTGTCCTTCACCTTCAGAGCCACCGCCTCAAGGCGACCAACGGCATCGATCTTGTCCGCGAACTCGGACAGATACGGATCGGGCTTCACCGCGGTCTGCTGCTGAACCTTTGGTTTGTTGAGAACGATCGCCATTATGGCCTCCTGTTTCTTTCTTCAATCTTAGCTGTTGGTCGGTATAATGCAATTAATTGCACATCCTAAAGGAACTGCAAATCTTCGACGTCCGGATCAACGATCTCGTCAAAGTCCATCTGATCGAAGTTCCAGTTGGTAATGAATTTTCCGACCTCACCACTTCGCCCCTTGAGAATGTCGATGGTCCGCTGCTTGAGCGTCTCAACGCTGTCGGGTTCAAAAATGCCGAGGACGATCGAACTCACCTGAGCGATCGCGTCAGTGTAGCCGATATCTTCAAGGCCGGCTTTCTCGCCCTTCTTCTTGTCCTTTTTGGCCGCGGTCTTTGCGAACTGCCATGAGACAGTCGTCGGTGCGATGGCCGCGAGCTCCTGTTTGATCAAGTCGGCATTTTCAGCAACGCGCTGATACCGGTCCTTCACATACGGGTGCTTGAGAAGATAACCACCGTCGATCCATATGCCGCCTGGCTTGAGCTGGCGGGCCAGCATCCAGATATCTTCGACGGTCGCTGTCAGGTTCCCGTCCACCACCCAGAACGGTGAATGATGGCCCTGAATGAGTTTCAGGCCCTCGGAATACTTGGCGAAGTTCGCCGTGGTGAGCCCCGCATTCTTGATCTTGCTCGCGGGAAGATGCGTCACCATTGAACCGAGTCGTTGCTGAACAATGAGCGGGTTCATCTCCATCGATACGAACAGACGTGTCTGGTTCTGAATGTCCACCGGCGTCGGCTCGGCCATCTCCATACCGAGGAGCCAACCGTGCAGAGCGGTTTTAAGCAGCTGCCACGTCTTGCCCGCTGCAGGGCGACCGACGAGACTGACCATATCGCCTTTGACGAGTCCCCCCATCATGGCGTCGAGCGTCGGCCAACCGAACTGAATGCCGTACTGGTCCGAAGTCTTCCACTTCTGGACATAATCCTGAACGAGAGCGTCGTGCGCTTCGCGGAAGTCCACCACCTGCTTCGACTGGCGCCTCGAGACGAGTTCCATCACCGCTGTCGTCAGGGCAAGTAACGCTTTCTCGGGGTCTTTCTGGTTTGGCTGCAGGTTCTCAGACGCGTTCTGCATCGCCTTCTTGAGACGATGCTCCGTATCCCGCATGAGAAGCAGGTCGTGATAGTATGCCGCCGGCTCCTTGTGAGGGACCAGCGCCTCGTCCACATGGGCGAGGATGGTTTCTGGCTTCGGTAACGCCTGATACTGCTTCACGAACTCGCGGACGAATTTGTAGACCGGAACTTCGTTAGCCTTGAACAAGCCTTCCATGTCTCCGAACTGGAGCAAGCCGGCAACTGATCCTTCGGCCAAAACAGCCGAGATAAACATCTTTCCTAAGCTCAACTCACACCCCCACTTCGAGGAAATGGTTCGAGATCAGCTCCCCAAATCCGAGGCCGTATTCCTTCCGCAAGACGGTCTTATTCGAGGCGAACAGAACAGTCTGCTGACCGGCGACCTGGCGTTGCGACAGGAAATCTAGCAAGGCCGAAACCTGCCACTTGGCGATCGAGCCGCCTTCGGCCTCCGTGTAGAAGAAATTCGGGATCAGGATGCAGGTGAGATCCGGCATGTCCTTGGCAGACAGCAAATCGAGAACAGTGCCAAGAGTCATCACCCGCGCCCGGATGAAGTTGCGCACCAGCGCCCCCGCCATCGCAGACATGCGAGCTTCCATCTTTCCCGCACCATTCGTACCCGTATAGACGAGACCGGACACTCCGGTCCCGCCCTGCAGGTGCTTGCGGAAACTTTTCAGATAGTCGATTTCGGCCTTAGTGAAGTCATTCGGAAGCGCCTGCCAGATCCAGTGCTGCTGAATACCGGCGTCCAGCGCGAAATTTTCTATATCTGCGACCAGCCGCTCATGATGCTCCTTGACGAGCACGCCGTCCTTGAATGGGTCGACTGTCATAAGCCGCCCCCGTTGATGGCCTTGATAAGATCATCGAGGCTCGACGGCATGGCGTCATCGACCTCAGCCGCAGGCTTATCCGCCTTCGGTTTGGTTTGTGAAATTAATTGCACATCCTTGGACGAAATCATGCCGGTGCCAGCCTCCTGCTTTGACGGCGATTTGGGGGATTTCGCTATCAGGTTTACAGCAACGCCAGCATGTTTCAATAGGAAATCGAGGTTGGGCATTGAAGGACTGTTCTTTATCCCCGCCTGTTCTTCGACAGTCTTCGCAAATTTCACCCAATCAACCAAAGCAACAGTCATGGCCTTTATTGCTGTTCCGGGTGGGCACTTGTTGATGAAGTTTTTGAACTGTCCCAATTCCTTCTTCGTCGTTACGGTAGACACAGAGCCGTGATGCTCGAACACCAGTTGCTTCCAGAGAAACGACAACCCCGTCGCAGAGTCGGGGTGATGCAACATCTTGTTCGCCTTCACGTGGGCGACGACGTCGAGGACGGACGTAGGCTTGGCCGGCTTCGCCTCGCTCGCGCCCGCGTTCATCTTTGTTCTTTTCCCTTTCGGGGGAAGTCTGATCATGCTTGCACCCTTTCCTGGACTGGCGAAAGACCCCGCTTTTGACCCTGCGTGCAACTGCACGCTAATCTCCATGTTGTCACTCCCTGTTGTTTCTCCCTGTATATAGAGTGGACTTATTTGAGACCCCTCGGGCAGACACTTTTGTGTACTGCTTGAGTGGCCTTCTACGAGTCTACTGCCTTTCTCCGTGAGCCAGATATGATTCACATTCTTATTGCCGAACAAACCCTGCTTCGACTGGATCAAGCCCAGCTGCCGCAAGTTGGATAAGCTCTTTTTGATGCGCCTCGGCTTGAAGCCAGTCTCGCTTACGAGGTCCGAATAGGACTGCGCGGTCGACTTCTTTCCAGCCTTCCGGGCCTGATTGTACCGGAACGCTATACGCACTAGAAGAATGGCGTCATACGGGTCCTGCGTGCCTTCAAAGGCCCTCGCCAATAAATTCGTCAAGGCCGTCGCCTCCCATCACTTTGAGGGCTTTATCTGTGAGGCGGAACACGTTCACATTCTTGTTGCCCACCAGCTTCTGACTGAACTCCAGGAGTTTCTTGTCTCGGATCACCTCGAGAGCGAACCGCACCTGCTTGCGCGTGCAGCCAGTTTCTTCCGTGATCTTGACGTACGGGAACGGGACCCCGAGGACCCCGTTCTTCAACTGCCTGCGGCACTCCTCTCCAATGACGAGGAACACCACGGCAGCCGTCAGATTGCCTGTAGCTTTATGGGCTCGAGCAATACAATTCGGCATCACGCCTCCCCGGTAGATGGGTCCTTGTCTTCGGCATTGTTGGCCGGCGACTTCTCCTGCGCCTTTTCCAGCGCTTTCTTGAGGATCTGCGCCTGCATGCCGAACACGCCGATGTTGGCTTCCATCGTCTCCTTAATGGCCTGTTTCTTGGCTATGGTGTCCATGATCATTGCGACGATTTTCTTGTAGTAGGCGTCGAACCATTCCTTGATCTCGCTGACCGGAATGATCAGGTGTTCCTCGCCTGCGAGCTCGGCCACGTAGTCGGCCATCTTCGATGCGAGAACGCCCTGGTCGACCTCGGCAAGGAACTGCTGCACTTCCTCGTCGGTGCCGTTTGGCTTACCCTTGAGAAGAACACCGATGGTCGTGGACGAGCGAACCTCATCAGTCTTTTCCCAGACGACCCCCGGCCAAGCTGTCGCCGTCGTGAGCGCCAGATCAGCGATCGACACGACCACCTTCTTGGACGGATCATCCTTGAACATGTCGCCGGCCAGCGCGGATCGGATGCGGGCGCCGAACCATGTCGTCCCAGGACAGTTCATAGCGATACCGTCGAGGATCTCCTCCGGCTTCACGCCGATGACGAAACCACCGCGGCGGGCGATCACGAGATACGAGTTCTTGCTTTCGGTGCCGCCCATCATCAGAGGCTGCTGCTTTTCAGCGTTCATCAGTCTGTTTCCTTCATTGCAATTGATTGCACAACTATGGTGCTTGGTAGTCGAACAGGATCAAGTGGTGAGAGATGGCTTGGCCTGCTTCACAAAATTGTAGACCTCGGCGGTCAGGGCCGCCTGCGAATAAAGTGGCGGGGAAGCTCCTTCGATCGGGGTCACGCGCTTCATGATATCCTTGATCGCTGTAGGCTGGTCGTAAATGAAGCCCTTGAAGCCGTCGATCACCTTGATGATGAACTCCTCGGCCTTGGCCTTATCCAGCCCATTGAAGTCCAGTGTCTTGTCGATGCGGCCCTCGCGATAAAGCTCCTTGGGAAGCTTGCTGGCTGCGTTCGTCGTCATCATGACCAGAACCCTGCTCTTATGCTCCGCAAGCCACCAGAGGAGCTGGCTGAGCATCGTGGACGTGGTTCCCGAGGTGTCATTGTTCGACGTGTTGAAGATCTTCTCGACCTCGTCGATCAGGGCGATGCACGGCTCCTCATGATCGAGGCGTGCAAGGTTGGTCAGCATGTTCTGCTCGCTCTCGCCCACGTACTTGTTCTTCGTGCCGGCAATGTCCACGCGATAGAGCGGGACGCCCCACTGCAGAGCCACGTACTTGGCAGCTGCCGTCTTGCCGGTTCCGGGAGGGCCGTCCATCAGCAGGCCCCTCGGGATAAGTCGGGGATCGGTCCCGTGCAGGAAGAACTCACGCTCCTTCTCGATCCACGTAGCAAGCTCCTCCGGTGGATCGTAGAAGTCCTGCTTGACGTCGATCTGGGTCAGGCCATTCGACGCCTGGAATATCGACTTACGGGTCTCCATGATGCCCTGAACGGTGAGGCTGTGATCCCGAGCCATGGTGAGGCGAGCGAGCTCGGCTGCTTCCTTGATCGTGCAGCCACCCAACCCCTGCAGGAGCACCTTGGCTTTTTCCTTGTCCTCCACGACCGCGGTCATGAAATCGAGAAGCAGCTGACGCGGAACCGGCACTTCGCCGGCATTGAACATCGGTTCCACCACACGCTCCGGGTTCACCAGAATGAGCGTGCTCTCGGCATTGACCATCTTCTCGTACAGCTTCACCAGCGGCAGCTGGGCGCCTGCAGGGTGAACGAAGTAAAATAGCGTGTCCGGTTGTGGCTTGGTGGAATTAATGTCGTATGGGAGGGGAGGCTTGTCCGTGAGCGTCTTCAGAACCTCGACGAAATTGACGAGGTCTCGGGTGTGAACAGCGATCAGCGGGATCTGGGCTTCTATGGCTAGTTTGAGCATGGTCGATGGCGGCCCTCCTTGGCCTTATTCCATCTGACTATGACTGAGATGCGTGCATTAGCAAGCAAAAATGCAATTGATTGCACAAATTCCTACTGAGAGCAGCTGGCAATAGCGAGCAGCACGGCCCATCCTATGAGGAGTACGAGAGGCCAGTGATCTGCACGGTCATTGCTCATCTCATTTTCCACACTTTGAGAAACTCGATCGCTTCCTTGGGATTGTTTGCGGCGAAGATCGACCATTTCATCAACCCTTCTCCGGTCAATCCGGCGAGTACCGCGACCGGGATTGTATAGGTATTCCCGTCGAGTTCCAGAAGGGCCAGCACAGGCTTGGTGAAGACCCAAGCAGCAAACAAGGCGGCGAACACCGAGATGATGCTACGGAGCCACGTCATCCGGGGAGACGTGGCCAGCTTAAAGAGCGCTGCGCCGAACACGGCGAGCCAAAAGGATATGTCATGCCCAAAAATATTCACTGACGTACCCTTCTAATGTTTAACGCTGGAGGCCGAAGAACGATCCCAGCACCCAGCGCGGACCCCACGCTCGAAATGAGCGTCGATCCTCTTGTTGCCCTCTTTCGTCGTCGCCTGAACATCGCCCAGTGAGTCGTCAATGACCCCGCAAGGCTTATTTACCGGCAGCATTGCTTTGGGAGCACAGCCCGCGAGTACGATCCCAAGTGCCGCCGCGCCGGTAACACTCATCAACAGCCGCCTGCCCTTTTGCGGCCTTCCCGTCATTAGCCCTATTTGCTTTCTCAACATCACTGATGGCCTCCTGCCGCGCGCCTTCACGGAGCTCATGAACTGTCCAGCTCAGCGCGCCGATAATAGCGAGACCTAACAGTCCATAGATGATTGATTTCGGGCTCATCGGCGCTCACCGTTCTGGAACGCCTCGACACCTTTCTTTTCACCATGCCGGCTAATGCCGAAAATCACGGCGGCAATGATCGCGATAATCAGGAGCCAGACCCAGCCAGGTACGTCTGCCGCGTATTCCTTGAGCGGGTCTATATACGCCTTGGCTGCATCAAACTGATCGAAGATGCCCATCACCGCCGCAACGATAGTCGAGAAGAACGCGGTCACGGCAGAGATGATCTTGGAGATGAAGTTAGCCTTCACTTCCGGCACCTTGGCTACCACGTCCTTCACCGGAGCAGCTACCCTTCCGACAGCGATCTGCCGCGGCTGAGCCGTTTTCAGCGCCTCCATGAACTCATCGTCGATCGACGTACTCAACGGCAGACCATTCTCCGCCCTGAAGGCAAGGATTGCCCCGCGAGTCATGGTGCCGATAATACCATCTGACCCTCCGACCTCCGTGTAGCCCAGCTGTTTGAGCATCACCTGTACGTCTTTGACGATAACAGGGTTGGTGATCGGGGAGTTCTTCGGTAGCGCGGCTTTAGCGTTGTCTGGCCAGACCTTCTTGGCCGTCGCCAAGTATTTCTTGACTTCTGCCAGACCATTCGTGCCGCCGTTGATCGCCTTGCGAACTCCGGTCGTATCATCCTTGTCGGCCAGCGCATTGCAGCCACGTTTGCCCCACTCCCGGACGGCGGTGAGAAATGCGACCTTTACATTCGTCTGAAGCGTGCCGGGGCTTTTCTCGAAGCCCATCTTGCGATAGCCCTCGCGCCCCGTGGTCTGCAGCATACCGCCGCCTCGATAGATCCACCCATCTTCGCTGGGCGCCGAGGCGTTGCCCATGCGACCACCATAGACCTTGATCGCCAGTTTCTTGGCCTGGCGAACGTACGGCTGAGCAGATTTTACGGTCTTGAACCGCGATGGCCATACGGCCTGGATGCGCTCTGCGCTGGTGTATGTCAGGCTTTCGACAATGGTGCGCAGGCCGCCTGTCTCCACGGCAATATTGCACATGAAATGGCGGATACGGCGGGGTGTCGATATCCCCTGCTTTTCGGCTTCAGCCCAGTTATCGACGATGGCATCGATCAGACTGGCCTTGGCATTCGGAAGGAACCTGTTGAGTTCCGCTTTCGTGACCATGGCGGCTGTCCCGTTTGTGCAATTGATTGCACAGCACTACATAAACAGCTCATCGAGTGCAATTGATTGCAACGAAAACGGACCCACGACAGCACCATGGAGCCGCATTCCTCAATAGTTGGTGACGTCGACGACGATCAGGGAGTAGAAATTGGGTGGCCACACTTGGAACCCCGCACCAGATGACAAGGGCGTCCGCAACTGTCTTGACGCACACAAGATATTCGCGCCCGACGTCGCTACTCGGCTGGAATGGAATGTAGATATCCAAAGCGTCGGACTGACTCTAGAAACGCTTACGGAATAGAACGGGGCGGCCATAATCACCGCGTACGCCCGACCCGCTGCGAAACCGAAGGTCCCGTTACCTGCGTTCTCGAGCACCCCGCTGATGCGGAGAGGCCGCATGTCGCTGTTGAACACAACCTGCCCCGAGCCATTCCAAATCAGAAGGCCCGAACGTGAGGCGTTAGCGACGTGCGGGGCGCGGTCGAACACGTAATACTGAACGGCGGTGCCGGCGCCGGCTTCTGTGTACCCGACATAAGTGAAGACATTTCCCGACTGCGTGCAGGTATGGATCATCCAGTACGCGCCGTGATATATCGCGATGAGCGGGTTGGTTCCGGTCACAGTGATCGTGAAGCTCGAGTTCAGATATGGATCGGCAGCCTGAGAGATGACGGTCCCCGAGGCGGTAAGGACGAGATTGGTGTAATTCTCGTCGATCTGGACCGTTCCATAATCGTTTCTGATAAAGAGACCGGCTGTCATCAGTACACCCCCCACACAAAGTTGACGTTTGCCCGCCTGTGAGCGGGGGTGCTTCCCCAAGCCCAGAACAATGACGTCGTATTGCGTGTGATCGTCGGGTAGTCGTAGCCGGTCTCGAAGCCCTGAGCCCGTGGTATAAGCGAGAAAAACAGGGTGCCCGTATCCCAGCCCCCTGGCGTGATGCTGCCATCGGCTGTTCCAATCGTGCCGAAGCCGAGGATGCGCCCCATTCTGGTGGTCGTGTCCATCACGACACGACCGTATTCGTCCCAAATGATTAGACCCGCGGCCATTACCATACCCCCAGTCGAACCCGCTCAACGCCGTTTGCGTCGAACACACGGATCAGCGAGTCCTGGATCATCGTCCTCTGGCCGCTGGGAGCGCTTTGGAACGTGCCGATGGTTGCAGTGATCGCCGAAAGGCTTGACACGCTGAGCTTGTCAGCAGTGATAGATCCCTCAACGACAAGCTCACCGCCGTTTCTACGGCGAATGTATGCTCCGCCGAAATCGGTTCGGACACCTCCGGGAAGGGTGTAGGCCCATGCGCGCAGCAAAATATACCGGCAGCCCGACGGTACGACGAAGTTGGTCGAGTGCGACGTCCGGGTCTGTGCACTATCCGACCGGCCACCAAATATCTGACCGCCGGTCCGGTTCTTATTCACGTCGTAGGTGTCAACAGTGAAAAAGGTATAGGCGGGCTTGGTGTGGTGGTGAACAACTTCGCAGCCGACGTTATACTGCTCGCCAACTGCTACCTGAACGAGTTGGCTCGTCCACAGGGTGAGCTGCCCGGAGTAATCCGTGGCAGGTGTGATCCTGATGCTTCCTGCAGAACCAACAAAACCGGACCAACCGCCAACCACGCCGATCTCCACGGCCCCCAACGACGTAGCCAAGTTGTCCCAAGCATCAGGATCTTCCATATTGCCGTCAGGGATCATGTTCGAGTTGTTGCCGATAAACATCTTCGACGCGGTAACCGCGCCGGCCTGCAACATGTTGGTGCTGATCGAGCCGGCCACCAAGATGCCCGCCCGGAGACTATCCAAATCAGCCTGAGCTGCCGTTATCGTGCCGGTCTTGATATGGTCACCGTCGATCACCGTACGACCGTACTGAGCCACCAGTCGAGTATTCCCCTGATAGGTCGCCAAGATCACGCAGTCGGAAGCTTGAGCCACCGCCAGATCCGTCGTGGAGGCGATCTCATACGTACCCTTCTGCCAATAGAGATATAGCGTGCCGGTCGTGTAATTGGCTGAACCCTCGACAATGTCTCGCCAGGCGCTGTTACCGTCATCTCCGATGTACGTGATCGTCCCCGGCGTCCAAGACACGCTGTTCACGCTCGGCTTGTTGTGCTCGAACTCCAGGTTGATGATCTCGATGCCACGCTGGCCGATCGTCAGACTGTTGGCTTTAATCGTGTTGGCTGATATCGCACCGCCGTTGATCTCTGTTAGATCGCCACCCGAGCGCCAGTCGGCAAGGCTCGTGCCGCCAGAAATCAAAATCTTACCAGGGTCTATTTTGGTCATACCTGCATTGACCAGAGCCGCCGCCTCACGAGGCATCGTTTCAAGTCGAACGAGCTGAGCTTCCATCGCCTGCGGCAAGTCTCCCGTTCCGTAGTTGAACAGAATTATGGGAGAGATGTAGCTGACCACCTCAGAGAGCTTTGACGGATCAGACGGGGTCGTTCCTCCGGTCACCGTCGCGCCAGGCGCCGAACCATCGATATAGGTCGAATAGTTCGCCCACTCACTCGGCACCTCTGACTGACTGAAATTTCCTACGATGTAGTGATACGGGCTGCTTTCCCCGATAACGCCGAGGGCATTTACCGGTGTGGTCTTGTCAGAGGCAAAGCCTGCAATGCCAAGATAGCAAGAGCGGTTGGGGTCGCTCGCACCTACACGGCGAATTCGAAACGTGAGCTTGTAGATCCTGGACGGATCGAACGGCACCTTTTCCTGCGAGATGGCTGCGCCTTGGTCACCCGTGCCCCGCATGACCTGCTTGCCGTTACCGTCGTCCGCGAACACTACGCTCGGGTTCGTGTTCCAGTTCTCGGCAATCGACATGTCGTCATTGACGATATCGCTGGAGGTGATCGTACCCAGCGTGCGACCATCAACCGTGATCGAGCCTGCAATAGCCGTTCCAGCCTGCAGCTTGTCAGCCGACAACTCGGTAACGTGAGCGTCACCGATAATTGCTTCAGCGATCTGTGCAGAACCAGTGATGACCGCCTGGTTAGTAACGAGATGATTGGCGCCGATTGTATGAGCCAACACCAGCCCGCCGTCCATATACGCCCGACCTTCGACCAGTTGGAATACGGTCCCACCCTTGTATATGCCCAGCACTATACCGTCGTCGGCATAGACCGCGACGATATTCTGGGTCGTGGAGAGCTGAGTGTCCCCGCGAACGTAGAAGACGTAGATCGTGCCTCCGATCCAATCTACGGAGCCGGCTTCGATCTCCCTCGTCTCGGTCCCCTTGTTGTAGGTTATCGAACCGCTGCTCCAGGTGAGTGTGTTCTTAGCTTCACCCTGACCAGGATTAAACAGGATGCCTTCAATGGTAGGCAGTTCGGTCTCAGGGATTTCGCCCGTGGTCGCGCTCACCATCGAGGTGAAGCGGCTCTTGTTACCTGAGGTGTCGACCGCACGAAGCCAGTAGAAGCGCTCAGTCTCCAGTGCGAGGCCGGTGCGAGAGAACGCCGTGCCGGAGGTCTCCGAGACAAGAGATGCCTCGCTGAGATCGTCGGTCTCACTCTCCCACACCTCGATATGCGAGAAGTCCGGGTCCTGCGGTACAGCCGCCGACGTCGCTTGACCGGCAGAGACAACATAAGGGGAAACTCGCGAGCCTATTTCCAGTTGCGCGCCCCAAATTGTCAGTCCGGACTCACCGTTACCAATATAGGACGGAGCACCATCCGCGGGCATGGAAACACCGTCGCTCAGCATAATGGCAACGGTGTTCGACTGCTCTGCGGGCAGATCGGCGGTCAGCGCGCACCGGAAGAAGCCGCCTTCGTAGGGGATGATCTTGGCTGCCGCGGTGCCGCCGATGACGGTACCAGACTCGAGATCAAAGTATGCGGTCTGCAGACCCTCTTCACCCGATAGCGCCAGCTGCAGAACTCTCCTCTCCTCGGCCTTGGCGTAGACGCTGAGGGTGTTCTCGCCTGACGCGTCAGTATAGGTGATCATGCCGTGATTGCCGGTCGTTGCTAATTCGACCAGACGCGTTGCAGTAACCCCACCGATCGGGTCCCCGATGCCCGCGATGTTGACAACGGAACCCTTGTGCCAAGCGACAGGTGAAAAGTCTTGCGACCAAGGCAGCAAGTTTTTTACCACTGCTGTGTCCCACTTCAGCCAAATTGCGGCTAGTCCGGCAGACGCTACCAGGTGTCCAGGATCGAACGGTGGCAGGTTGTCTCGAGCGGTAACAATGCTGACCGGAGCACAAGGTGCCGACTTATTGTTCATCCGGTCATAGGCGGCCACCCGGACGGTGGTAGCCACACCAGGACGGACCCTCCACTGGTAGGCGTTATCAGAGGTCAGATAGGATACGTAATTACCGTCGCCTTCCTTGATCTGAACCTCATAACCCGCGAGGTCTTCCTCGGTATTTGCGTCCCACTTTGCAATTAACTGCACATAGCCGGGATCGTCTTCCAGAACCGTAGAGATGAGCGCCAGTCCGGTCGGGGTCGCAGGCGGCTCGGTGTCGATTGTTACTTCAAGTGCCTGTCCCATCACCTCGGACGATGCCAGGAAGTCGTCTTCCGAGAACGAGTCGATGTGAGCGACCCTGACATAAATCGGTATAGAGTTACCCACCTGGAATGGGTACAGGCCAGCCTGCCCCTCAAATACAGGTGTCGTGGCCGTCGGATCGTAGCCACTTAACGGCTCGGCCCATACCTTTGTCTTGACATAGTCAGTGTCGACGGTCGCGCCCCACGAAATAAGGATCTGACCGAAGCCCGAGTCCACCTTTACGGCTGGAGCGTCAATCGGCGGATTGTATGCTGTTAGCTCTGCGGGCACCGACGTGCGGTCAATCCCCGTCACAATGAAAGTGGCGGTGACCTCGAAGAACAGCCGGCGAGCAGGTTTCCCGTCGGTCCGGTTTTTGTCGATAGTGTACGTGTACTTTGGCTCGAACACATTCTCTTCGCGGCGAAGCACGCGCTCGCCATCGACCAAGCCGTAGACGCGAACCGTGTTCATCTTGTACATGGAGTTGTTCGTTGGCCCGCCAGGGAAATAGTTTTCCCACTTGATCTCGCAGTCCGGACTTTCAAACGGGCGTGCCAGTTGGAGGTTGCGAACCTCCGGAACGGCGACCTCACCCCAACCCATGGCATCGTACAAGAGCGTCGCCGGATCAGAGCGGCCATTCGAAACGCCGAGCGTGTACACCTTGATCGTATAAAGACCAGGAATGACGTCCTCAACATCGACCGAAAACCCCGAGACACGTGGATAGGTGAAGCGATCCTGATCGTTCGGAGACTCGATCTCGACGCGGAACACAGACGCCAGGTTCTTAGCATCACCCTCCCACGATACCGTCAGCCCAACCTTCGGCACGCCGTTGACGAAATAGCTGTACTCCTTGGCCGTCAGGTTTTTTGGAGGCGTGAGCTCTCGCTCTTCACGGTAGCTTGGCGTATCGAAGCGGGCGGAGCGATCGACAAACTCATACTTCGGGACATGCTTCTGCAGCGCCGTTATCTCGAAGATGTGGTCTTCCTTCTCCGTGTTAGCCAGAACCCGAAACGGCCTAGGAGCGACGTTGGAAGCAGAGAGAACCCACACAGCCGCCGAGACAGGCTGCTGTGGTAAAGCCGTTCCGAGCGCGAGCGTCGACCTGGACCCGGCACCACCAACGACTGGGCTGCTGGCAACCGATCCGTCAGGCATCATCACGTAGAGCGAATAACTTACCCCGCTCTTCAAGGTAACTTCACGGTCGAGCGTGACACTCGTGGCGGACTGGTATCTTTTTAGGCGGCCACCGTTGTCGACGCCAGATATGCGCTCGTCCATGATCAAGATATCGTCGCCAGGCTTCAGAGAAGCGTGATCCATACCGGCCCGATAGGTGACAGTCTGGGTTTCGTAGAGCTCGGACTGCAAGATCCACATGCCCAAGCGTCGAGCCTGGCCTCGAGACGTGCAGCCGAAAGCATTCACCTCCTTGACCCGCTCGCCATAGCGAAGGATCGCCTGGGGGTCGCGAACCACCTCGACCGCCGACTTATACAGGTCGTTCGGGTCCATGTAGCGGACGTGAGCGACAGTGTGTCGTGCCGTGTGCGATGAAGATGAATAAATGAATTCTCCATCAACAACGTTCGCGCGCGTTACCAGTTGAACGGGATCGGACGGGCGATCCTGCACTGCGGTGACCGATCCCGAAGACCAGAACGACATACCACGGAATGAGGATGCAATTAATTGCAAAAGCTCGTAACATTCCTTGTTGTCGGTCAGATACGCCGCCATCCGGAAGCGAGGCTCCATGCCACCGAAGCCGTCGGGAACGAGTTGGTCACAGTAGGCCCCGATCTCATAGAGCGTCCACTTGTCGACAGAAGACTCAGGAATGTACTCACCCATACCGACGCGCCTGTTCGTGACGATATCATAGTAGATCCAGGCAGGGTTGTCGGTGTAGGCGTCTTTGAACGTACCGTTCCAGATGCCGCTATATGTTCGGTTCACCGGGTCGTAGTTTGAAGGGACTTTGATAATTGCGCCGTCGCCCTCGACCGCGAGGGATGGCAGGCCCTGCTCGAAGTCCTCGGCGCTGATCGCCATCGCCAGGAGCGCGCTATCGGGATAAATGAACTGTTCGTCAATAATGCCAGTCAACGAAGCGAAATAGAGCATATCCTGGGTCTTCGTGTTATCCTCTGCATCGCTCGTGATGCGGGTGACACGCACTTCCCACGGATAGGAGACGCTCGGCGCAGGGTTCTGCGGGAGCTTGATAGTATAGCTCTTGTCGTAGCCGGAGGTGTTCTTACCCGATAGCGTGATCACACCGAACGCATCTACATAACTGCCGTTGTAGGGCCTGACCTCGATACGGAACTGTACCGACGTCCGCTTCATACCTTCATCTGTCTGCTTGAACAGGGCCGGTATGCGTATCATTACGCGGCAATGCGTAAAGTCTGGGTCAGTCAGCGTGCGGGTGACTGGATTGTTCTTGGTGACCTGAACGCCGATTGTGGTCTCCTGTTCGACGCCCTTGAAGTTGTCGAAAGGAGCCTGATCCGGGAGCCCGGAGCGGAAATCCCACTGCACACCTCGGAAGTTGAGCTGGCCGTTGTCAGCCTCGAGACGGGTCTCATCCAACAGAATGTCCCTCGATCCGCGAGTCGGTCCTACAATCTCTCCGTCGCTGAGGAGCGCGATAAAGCGAACGGTAGCGTTCGAACGCAAGGTGTTCTTGTCGTTCTTGGCGCTGCCTTTGCCACCGCCACCCTTGCCGTGCAAGAATTCAGTAATCTTGGGCAACTGCGTCATCAGAAACCTCGCTTAGGCCGACACGTCTTCGGTGTGGACGCCTGCAGAAATGATCGGAATGTTCGTTACCACCATGTGCCCATACCAGCGGGGCACCGGCATTCCTTGGGTGGCAATCCTGGGTGCGTTGGAGAACATGCCGCTCTCCTTCTCCTTCTCGTCTTTCTCCTGGGCGGAGAGCATCTGGCTGACGCCAGCCAACGCCATGCCGATACCGACGGTGACGAGTTGGCTATAGGTGATCCCGCCGAATGCAGTAGCCGAGAGAGCCGGTGCTGCGAAGAATGCGACACCAGCGAGCAGCACACCGGCAATGATCTTACCTATCGCTGCACCCTTACCGCCCGAACCTTGAAGCACCGGCACAATGTGCAGATCCGCGCCACCAAGACCGAAATGGACGTCCTGCTCACCGAGGTAGATGCCGGTCTTCCGGTTGCCACGCACGCACTGGAAGTCACGCTGAGCGACGTACTGCTTGAAGCCCCGCACTTGGCAGCCGATCGCACGGACTGCTTCGGCCAAGCTATTCACCTCGAGCTCGAACTTCTTGCCGAAGAGCTTGCCTGCCTCGCCGTGCAGGTAAATCGTCCGCATCATTTCGAGCTCCCTTCGTACCGGAGCCAATGGCTGATCTTCTGGCCCCAGCGATGGATTGGTTCACGAACGGACAGGCGCCACTGGAGATGGTGGAGGAGCAGTCCGTCCTCGATCATCACTCCGCCATGGTTGGGGACTTCGGAGCGGATCGACATGAGCACGCAATCGTCGGGGCGAGCGTCCGCGGAGTCGATCATGACGAACCCGGTCTCCTTGAAGTAGTCGAGATACAGGTTCTGACCTTGCTTCCACCATTCGAAATCTCGAGCCTTGTCCGGGAACACGATCCCCTTCTCGGTGCGGAAGTAGTCACGCACGAGCGAGTAGCAGTCCCAGACGCCATGCCGGAACGGGCGACCGACCAAGGGGGCAATCGGGGCTTGGTCACCGAAGAAGAACGGCTCCGAGCACGACGGCTCACTATCAGGGTTCGCCTCATCGACTGAAACCACGGCGATGCCCCACGGCATGCCGGATTTCATCTGGTTCTGCATGTCGAGGCCGGAAGGGTAATCCTTCTTGTTCACGTGTGAATGCAGCAGGGCAAGGACCTCGCCCTGCTCTGCGGCCACCACGTAATCCTCGGCCTTCAGCCTGAAGTCCTCTGTTGGCTTCTCCGCAACGTTGGCGCAAGGCACGTATTTGCTATTGATTGCACTTTCACCCACGACAAGGCCGCACGCCTCTTCGGGGAATGCAGCAACTGCGTGGACCTTGAACTGATCGATGACTTCTTGCGGAAACATTATGACCTCACTGAACTGTCGTGCGGATCAGACCGGGGAAGGCCCGCGTCGGAAGAGGCTGCTTAACCCCACCCGCGGGGCGGAAACGCAGCCGGCAATCCGATAGTAACAGGCCGCACTGATCCTTATCGGCGGTGGTCGGGTTGCCGCTGGCGTCGTAGTAGCGTGCCTCTGCAAACGGACAGGTCGCCTTCGAATAATCGAAACCACCACCGGGCTTCGGAATGCGATAGGTGTGCGTGCAGGTGTCGCGCAGCATCTTACGACGAGGAACCGTCAGGCCCTGCTGGTCGACTGCCGCCGCGAGGACGAACTCGATCTCGGTCGCCCCCTGCTTCGTCTTCTGCTCGATGCGATAGATATCAGGCGGGTAATAGGCAGTCGGATCGGCCTCGGCCTCGCCGTCCAAGAACTGGCGGTAGGTGCGGACACGCGTGAACTTCGCGCCAACCAGGTCGTCGAACTCGTAGAGAAGGCCAGCCAAGAAGTCCAAGGCGTTGCTGACGGTCACCTTCGGTCGCGGGAAAGGACCCTGCCCCGTCAGCTCCCAGCCACTCGTCTTGATATCTACAGGCGTGTAATCGACCCCGCCGAAGCGCAACGGTTCGTAGGTGCCGTCCTCTTTCTTGTTCACGCTGTTCGTCAGATAGAAGATTTGCCCGACGCCGATAGGTGTCAGGTCCAGGATGAACAGGTTGACGCGATCACCAGGGGTAAGGCTCTGGGCCGTACGTGCAATAGCGGTCATGGATCAAACGTCTCCTCGAAAGCTGCCGACACGGAATAGGTCCGCGGCGCCGTCAGGCTCTTGCGCCATTCGGTGCAGATCCACTGGCGGGCCGTGGTCTCGTGCGGAAAGGTCCAGATGAACGGGCGGTAGCCGGCGCGTTCCTCGAAGAACGCCTCGATCGCATTCCCCTCACTGAGCTCCAGGTTTGTGAAATTAATTTCAATCTTGCGACCCAACGCATTGAGGCCATCCCCAGAACGCTGGGAATAGCCATCGCCGAATTGGGCGCGACGGATGCGGGGCTTCACGCTGGTCGACGATCCAACGTCGACATGCACCAAGCCAGGGGGTTGAAAGACTGGGTAAGCCATTATGCGAACGCGCTCCTGTTAAACATGCCACCAGCGAGCATCTGCTTGGCCGTGAACTCCTGCATCTTGAGATCCATCATCGTGTCGATTTGGTCGGAGATCTTCGCGGCCAGGTCTTCGTTGCCTTCCGGCGTGCCGGTTGCGCCTTCGATCTGGATGATCGTCTGAGGCGCGAACACACCTCCCCCGCCGCCACCACGACCGCCACTGCCCATGCCGGAAGTGAGTCCGGACAGTGCTCGCTGGGTGCGCTCGTCTTGCTTCTCCGTGAGGACCCGCTCACCTTTCTGGAGGAGAGCAAGATACTCGTCGCCCTGCTTGCTCGAGCCGTTGTGGAACTTCGGGATGCCTGCATAGGACGACAGGTTGATCGTCGGTGACGTCGGGCCGACCTTGCCGCCCTCGTGCAGGAACAGCGAGAAGATGGAGCTGAAGATGCCACCGAAGCCGCCACCGCCCCCACCGAGACCACCCATGAGCTGCTGGATCAGACCCATCAGCCCCTGACCAAAACCACCGAGGCCGCTCGTTGCGTCCGCGAGAGGCTGCTGCAGACCACCGGTAGCCTGACCGAAGTTCATGACCTGCGGAGCAGAGCTGTTCGCCTTCATGCCCGCCTGCTGGATCTTCGTGCCTGCTTGGTCGAACTGCGGCCCTGCCTGCTGGGCTGCCATGCCGGCCTGCTGCAGGTTCACCCCGGTCGAAGTGAAATTGCTTGCAGCCATCTGGGCGTTGTTGGCGACCTGGCCGATGTTGGTGCCCATCTGGTTCAGGTTGGTGTTGACCTGCTGGATCGAGTTCGTGACCGCCGCCACATCGATGCCATTGGCTGCACCGCCCATGCCAACAGACTGCACGCCAGGCCACATCGCACGCATCTGAGAGTTCAGACCGTTCTCCCAGGAACCGCCACCCATGCCAACACGACCACCACCTACGTCGAAGTGCATGGAGTCGAGAGCACCGTACTTGCCCTTGCCGCCCGAGAAGTAGCCACCCCAGCGGAACTGGTCCTGAAGCTCAGGGAACATCTCCATCTGTGACAGGCGGGCCTGCTGGGCGAACTGCTCGTACACCCGGAAATCTGCGGCGTTCTGGTAGTTGTCGAACACCCGACCTGTGAGCGGATCGCTGAGCCGCACATCTGCCGCCATACCCTTACCATGGAAGCGCTTGTCACCAGGGCGAAGACCACTGATGGCTTCCACGTTGAGATTGGTCTTGGATGCGGCGTCTTGCAGGATCGCCAGAAGCTTCTTGTCGATATTGGCATTGAAGTTCTTGGCGAACTGGAGGCTGTTCCCAGTGCTGATCGGGCTGGTCGAGAAAGTCGACAGGTTGTCGTTCAGGATCTTTGAAAACGCATCCGATGCCTTGTTAGAGTTCGCTGCCGGAAGAGCACGCGTGATCTCGCTACCCGTGCCGCCCGCGACACCGAGGCCGGCCCCGCTGAGAACGACATTAGCTGCCGTAACGCTCATCTGGGCAGTGCTCAGGTTCTTCAGGAAATCAGGCTGGGAAACGTCTGCCGACTTGGAGATGCCGAGCTTCTCAGCCAGGCCACCGAGAAAGCCACCCTTGCCGACAGCGTTCTGCATGTCACGGACAGCACTCTTCATGATCTGGTTCACGCCGATGCTGACCAACTGCTTGCCAAGGTTCCGAAGCATGTTCTGGAACCCGCCCTTCTCACCGACGAGAGCGCCGGAGATGGCGTCGGACATGCTCGAGGCGAAATCCTTGGCGGCGCCGAGCAGGTTGTCGCGTAGGGTGCCCACGCTGTCTGCCCAGCCGACGAAACCGGAAGACGAAGCACTCTCGATATCCTGGAGCTGCCGGTTGTACTCCTGCAGCTGCGCGATCTGCTCCTTGGTCAGAATGATGTTGCGATCAGCCAGCTGGTTGACCGCCTGCTGCGTCTTGACGTCAGCCTTCTTGTAGTCACCCGAAATCTGGGCGAGCTGGATGGACTCGCGGATTGACTTCAGCTGATCAGCAAACGGGTCGCGGGCCGAAAGAGAGAGGCGGTCGAGCGAAGCCATCAGCTGCTGATACTGGGCGAGCGTGATCGAGCCGTCCTGGAGGGCCTTGTTCAGAACAGCCTGGTCAGCTGCATACTGGCGGGTTGCGGCACCCACGGGGTCAAGGTCATCGAGAAGCGAGCGAAGGGCTGTCGCCTGCTGAGTGGCGGCCATGATCGAGGCGAGCTGGTTACGCTGGTCAGACAACAGCTGACCATTCGAGCGTTCGAAGTTGGCAATATCCTGCGCGATCTTTAGGCGGTCACGTTCGGCATCCGTGGTTGCCTGAGCTATGGCCAGGCTCTCCCGTGCGCTACGAAGCTGCTCCTCGAAGGCCGCGGCCTGGCGTGCCTTCTGAAGCTCCTGCACCTTGGCACGGATCTGGTTCTTCTGGTCTTCATCCAGCTTCTTGCTTTCGTCCTGAAGGTCACGGATCGTGCGACGCACTTCTTCCTCGGCCTTGGCTTCCGCCGTGACCGCACGCGCTGCGTTGATATCGTCCTCGAGACCGCGGATCGTATCATCGAAGCGAGCCTTGGACTGAGCTGCGAAGAGCTCCTGCATTGTCGCCTTGACGCGATCAGCGCTCTCCTTGTCGTCAATACCCATCTGCTCTTTGATATCTCGGAGCCTCTGCGTGAGAGCCAGCTGGTTCTTCGCCTCACCTGTTACGGCGCGAGCCGCGCTGATCTCGTCCTCCACGTCACGCAGGGAAAACTTGATCGGGTCCGCGAGCTGTTCCTTCTGGAGATCAAGAACACGCTGAGCGCGATCGATTTCCTGCTGGGTAATCTTGGCGTTGCGGGACTGGAGGGTCTCCAGGCTTCGCTCACGAATATTCTGAAGAGCCTGCTCGCGCTTGGCCAGGTCATCCATGAGACCGATGCGCGAGTTCAGAGACTTCAGAGCTTCGTAGTCGTCATCGCTGATCGGGATGGTGACCGAACCCGCCTTCTTGATGCCCTGCTGAACCTTGTCGCGCAGCATCTGGCCAATGCCGTCACCCCAGTCTTTCGGAGGCTCCGGTGTGTATTTTTCCCACTCACCCTTATCGTTCTGGATAAAGTCGCGCTTGCCCGTCCAGTAGTTCATGCCGGCGTTAGGTCCGGACTGTATTGTACCCGTCAGCGGGTCCTGCGCCATGAAGTCGAAGAAGCCCTGGTACTCCTTGCGGAAGTCGCGCATGCGCTTGAGGTTCTCTTCGCTGAAGTTGCGCTTCACCCAGGCAGTAATCCAGTCTTCGCTGCGGCGCACACCCTCAGCTGCGAGCATGCCGACGATAAACGGCCAGGTGCGCGCAAGCACGGTGCCAGCGAGCGAAAGGGCTGCACGGAAGCCGCCCATCGCCTTCGTCAGCAAACCCACGCCCGTGATAGCGCCGCTGAAGCCCATAGTCGTCAGAAGCGGTGCCAGCAGCCTGGACGCCGCGATCACACCACCGATGGCCGGCGCCAAGACGATGAACGCTGCCGCTACCTGCTTGATGACGACCGGAAGCCCCTGGATGACGTCGGTCAGGGCATTCAGGGTTCCAGTGGCTGCGGTGATGAGCGGGCCGGTGAGCGGGGACAGGGCTTCACCAATCGATGCCTTGAGCAACGTGTACGCCTTAACCATCCCCTGGATCTGGTTGTTCTGCGCTTCGAAGAACTGCTGAGCCTCGCGATCGAGAGCGCCTTCCATGTCCGGACTCTGCACGAGACGCAGCTTGTCACGCACCGCATCCACCTGCGTGCCAATCGCACCAAAGACGCGCTTGATTTCGTCGGTGTCCATGCCCAGAGCCTGGAGCAATCCCTTGGAGCCACCCGAGGCCGTCAAGCTGTTGTAGGCTTCAGCGAACTTGAGTAGGACCTCCTCCGGCTTCTCCTCGAGCAACGTTGCGAACTGCTCGCGGGTCATGTTCGTGACCTGCAGGAACGACTTGAAGCCCGTCGTGTTGTTCGCCAAGCCGTCGCGAAGGCTGCGGAGAACGCGACCAGAGGACGTGCCGAAGAGCTCGAAATTGACGCCCAACTGACGAGCGCCTGCCGAGAGAGCGAGAATGTTCTTGGAGCTCATCCCAAATTCTGCGGTCGACTGCGCCAGAACCGTGGCCATGTCGAGGATTTCGCTTTCGGTGGCTGCTGTGTTGTTGCCGAGGTAGTTCAGCGCGTCACCGAACTCACCAACGGCCTTCGCCCCCTCGCCCGTGAGCGTCAGGATACGGGAAACTGCAGACGCCCCCTGCGCGCCAACGATATCGGTCGTGACGCCCAGCTTGCCGAGCACCTCAGTCATGCTGACGATGTTGTCGACGCCCTTGACGCCCAGCTGGCCAACCGTCTCGGAAAGCTGCTGAAGCTGACCGGTGTCGATGCCGTTCATGCCTCGGTTCAGGTTGTCGAACTTCTTGCGGAAATCATCCAGCTCGCGACCGGCCATATTCGTGGTCTTCACCACGCCTACCAAGCCGAGTTCGTACTGGCCCCAAGCCCCCACCGTGCCCTGCAGGGTCCGCATGGAAGCGTAGAGACCACCGAGTGCAACGGTGGCCTCCTTGGCTTTCTTCACGAGGTTGTCGAGCTTACCTCCGGCCTTTTCATTCTCGTCGCCAAACTTCTTGGCGCCGTCGCCGGTCTTCTTGAGACTGTCCCCGATCTTATCGAGGAGGGCACTTGCCTCGTCCCGCATCTTCAGGATGAATTCGAGCTCTTCAGGGTTCATATGCCGCTCCGCAACATGCAATTAATTGCACTAACTACTTTTTCGGCCTCTGACTGCTCGGCCCACGCCTGGCTTGCTGCTTCTTGATCTTCTCCGCTTCCGCCCGGTCACACTGATCATTGGCGTCGTCGAGGATACGGAACACTTCGAGGGCTTTATTGGACTGACTCAGGACGCCGCCCCCACCAGGGAGAAACCCGCGCTTGTACAAGCCGTAGAACTTAAGCATCCACGCCCAGAGCCTGGGGTTCTCGTGGATATGCTGTCTGGGGCAGGCGTATGTCGTCTCCCCCATGATGGTGACCGGCTGAGCCGCTGGTCTGAGCCAATTCCTCGGCAGATCCGGTTCACCGGGCTCGGGGTGCCTCAGCCTTATTGCTGTGCATCCCCAAGTGTCCTTCTTCTTGCACCCGTCGCACTGACGTTCGGGCATCAACCTGACGGCGGTGACGCCCAGCCTCAGTTTTTTTCTTCGTCCGCGGAGACCTCACTGATCTCCTTGATACGGGCGCCGAGTTCCTGGGTGAGACGAATGCCCACCTTCGACATGGTTGCGTCGTCGGCTACTTCGTATTCGCGACCGTTGACCTGCACCTTGACCGTCTGGAACGGAATGTCGTTGCCCTTGGCGTCCTTGAAGTTCGAGAAGCCTGCCAGGCCGTGGCGAACAGCATCGATGTTCGTCTGATTGACGCGGGTCTTGATGCCGATTTCGTCAGAGCCCTGCTTGCCCGAGAGCGAGGAGGCGTTGTCGTAGATGTAGCCCATGAGGAAGACGTCGAGAGGCTTCAGGAAGAACTTCGTCGCACCTTCTTCGATGGTGACTTCGTCCTTCATACCCTTCGACGGATCGTTCGGGTCGACCGGAACCTTGGTCTTCTTCTTGCACGGATCAAGATCGGAAACGTGTTCCACCGTGTCGTGCACGGTCATAGCGATAAGGGCCATCTATCTGCCTCCTGGCTGCGTGGCGATGTGGCTGCCCACATGGACAGTGCCGGCAATTTACGAGAGGCGATGACGCTGTGCAATTAATTGCAATCCTAGTGGACTGCTGTATGGTCCGGGTTGTTTGGCGCTGCGTTCTTGTCCGCGATGAAACAGGTGACCTTGGCGGGGGCGAACTTCTTGGCGATCTCATGCGCATCGGCGTAGGTCAACTTGGCCGCGAGCACAGGTCCGATAAGGTTCCCGTCCTTGTCAGCCTGCTGCACGATGTAGACCTTGACAGTGTACCTGCCCATTTTCCGCTCCTTGAAAAACTAGGGGAGAGCGTCTCCACTCTCCCCCAGGCTTCGCCGCATTATGCAATTGATTGCATACCTCAGACGAGGACAATGCAGAGCTCGTCGTTGCCAAGAACGCGAGAGAAGCGCAGCTGTGCGTCGTAGGTGCGGATACCGTTACGATCCTGGTAGGTCAGGCCGGTGTACTGCACGCTTGGCGACAGGAACCATACCGTGTTGCCAGGCTCGGTGCCGCAACGCATCTGGAAGGTCATGCGCTCAGCCGCACCCATCTTGCCCCAGAAGTCGTGGTTCGCGACCAGTTCGGCTTCAGGGTCGATACCGCCTTCCGGAGCACGAGAGACGATACGGGTGCCGACGTAGCCTTCTTTGGAGCTGACGTCCGGACGGACCTGAATGTCGTTCGCCTGCGTGTAGTTGAAGGCGTTGACGATCACGTAGTCCTGGTCGACCCGGAGGCGAGCCAGTTCCACCTGAGACGGCAGCGACTTCTCGTAGTTGGCGATCGGCATCGGCTTGTCGATCGGATCGATGAAGGTTCCCTGGAACTCCCATTCGATACGAGCGTAGTTACCGGCTTCCGCGGTGATCGAGAACGTGCCCAGCGAACCGAGCATCTTGTGCTCAACGCCGTCCATGTTCAGCACCATGGTCAAGCTCTCGAAGTTGTCGGAGACAGGATCGAGACGGAGACCCTTCGGCAATGCCCAGATCGTCCAGCGGGTGCCGGCAGCCAGGTTGCCAGTCCATTCCGGAGTCACCTCGATGCCGGTTGTGCCAAGCGTGATCGCCGTACCCGAGGTAACGGCTGCAGCAGCGCTGCCCTGGCCGTCGGTGTCGGAGGTAACGGTGATCTCTGCTACGCCGGAAGCACCACCCGTCGTGACTTCGAGAACGAAGTTGATCACGTCGGTGTGTGTGGCCCCTGCGACAGATACACCCCAGGTCACCTCAACGGTATGATTACCGACTGGGTAAACCACGGTGCTGTCTGCAGCAGCGTTGGCGGTCAGCGAGTAGCCGCAAGCGCGAAACAGGCGAGAGATGAGCGGAGCGTCTGCGAGAACGCCGCTGTTCTGCGCGCCATTGCCCTTGAGCTCGGTCGTAAACGTCATGGACGCCAAGCGCCGCCCAACAATGTTTGGGAGCGGAGACAAATCGTCACGAGCGAAGTTACGTTCGAGCAGGTTGAGGTTGATCTGGTAGTCGGGCTCTTCGACGTAGAGTGCATCGTTGAGACCGACGGCTGCTTCCTCACGGTAGGTCGCCTCGATCGCGGCCTGAAGCACGGCGCGGCGCGTGAGGAGCGGGGCTGCAACGGTCATAGCTTATTTCCTTCTTCTGGAGTGCGCCTACCGTCAGCTCACGCCTTGAGAGCCGCGATGACCGCGTTGATGGCAGCCTTGTTGGCGTTCGCCACTGCGACGGCCTCCTCAGCTGTGGTAGCGTCCGCTACGGACACTTCAGTCAGAGAGACGATCTGCTGTTTGGTCTTGACGGCGTTTACAGCGTCAGCGTCGGTATAAGCAGCACCGCCACCCCCAGCATTCACTGCATCAATGATGGAGTTAATGAGCTTCTCGAGCGTGCCGTCGAAGATCTTCGACGTGCCGGAGAAAAAACCTTTCTTGAGCTTCTGGAGAGCCATTTGGGGCACCTTTCCTTGTTAGTGCGGAGGACGGGCTCAGACGCGAACCCGCTTACCTCCCCCAATCGAGCGGTACGTGCCGCCCTTCCCGTACTCTTCGGCCTGGACTGCAGGTGTAGCTTCAGGCTCAGCGGCGACCTCTTCGGCTACCGCCTCGGCAACAGACTCATCGACCGGCACTTCGTGATCCGGTTCGTCGGCCTGTTCCTGGGTCTTGCTGATCTTGAGCTTGGTCACTGCACAATCCTCGCCTCTGTGAACGTGTGCAATTAATTGCAAATCAGAGGCGAGGGTCAACGTGTGTGCGTGTGCGTGGTATGCCGGCGACTCCGGCTTACGGTTTTGCGAGAAGTTCTGCCGTTCGGGTCTCGCCAAACAGATCGGTGGCCATACTCACAAGGAGGGGCCACAGTTCATGGTCTGAGCGGAACGTATTGGCCGTCATGAAAATCTGGCGGGTTCTGAACGGCTGACGGGACATGGCGGCTTCCACCTGAGCAGCTTCAGCCTCGGTCATGCGCTCCCACAGAGTTACCGATGGTATGACCGTTACCAGCGGGGCGGCTGGGGCCTCGACCTGTTCGATCGTGTTTCCCGCAGCAATCCACGCTTCGATGTTATGGAAGTCGTTATTACCTTCCGCATTGTCGTTCACGAAGCTTTCCGCTTCACCACCTTCGTATTTAAAGGCGAACCCCTGTTCCGTCTTGCGGACATATTCGAAGTTTCTCTCGTTCATCTTTATCTCATATCTAGTGCACGGCCTAATCAGAGAGATTACAGTTCTGCGTTAAGAACGATATAGCCCCAAATAGTGTTGTTAGAATTAGACATTCTCACCAACCATAGAGGCGCAGTAGTCGGTGTTTCATACGCGGGAACTGAGAATGTGAATGTAACCATATTAGCAAGCGCGGCCTCGAAACCCATGGTGGTATCGATCCATGAGCCATTAAAGTATGATGCACCGCCGACAACACTGGCGGATGGGTTCGCTCGCATAGTAGTAGTCAAACCGATGGTAATCCTGCCACGAAGCTCACCGGCCATTGCTGTACCAACTCCGAGCCAAGAGGGACCCTGCGTGTACCGTTGGTAGTATCTCTCACAGAGCGCAATTTCCTGCTGAATATGTCTTGGCGAAAACGGGTCGTCTTCAAAGGTTGCGTCACCTTCGACGACCGAAACATGCGCGATCGAGTAATTGCCGACTGCGCGAGGCGTCAGAGTAAAGGCCAGAGCAACGTAACCATCATGTGAAGTCCCGAGAGTCTTCCCAGCGATAGACGGCATATCAATCACGCCCTGCCTCTTTCGGGTTGCGGCGTCAAAGACTGTTCCGATATTCAGCGGAACATCGGTGATGACTGACTCCGATGGACTACCGCCCGCGCCGAAATTCTGCCCCAGTGAACAGGTGAGCGAACCACCGTTCACAGAAGGGCCTGATGTATAGGCCGTAACCGTCGCCTTCCTGTTTGCAAGCGTCCTGACGCTTTCGATACGCTGTGTGATGCCAACGGTCCCCGATGTAGGCGCGACGGGGAAATTGAGGTTAAGATAAAACGCGGGTTCTCCGGGAACGTCAGTTTGACCCAACGCGAACGGTTGCTGCGAGACGCCCACCGTCTGATTTGTGTTGTTCGTCACATACCAGCGGTCGAGAACGATCATGTTCTCGCCTGGGGCAAGGTTCCTGTTGCCGCGCTGATTGATAGGGAAATCACCATTGATGATCTTATTACGCCATCCAGAAAGGATGCCTGCGTCGATGTTGGCACGAGCCTGACCTTTCTGCGCAGGCGTCAGATCCTGAACTTGGTCGAAGCGTACAGTGTGCTGGGTCAGGGTGTCGCCAAGATCGGTAATGTCTGCCGAAGCCAGGGTCACATTGCCGCCCCTACCGGCCACCGAGGTTACCGGCGCCGTAGGCGTAGCCAGCTCGACCCAGTTTGCGAGCGTCGATGCCGGTTCAGACTTCAGAATGAAGTTCTTCTGGACGTCCGTACGAACCGCGATCGATCCCTTGGGCACCACGAGCGCGAGCATCTCTGCTTCGCTAGAGACAGTGACGATATCTCCGAACAGGTCATCCGGAAGCTCTTCCAAAGGAACCTTGCCGTCGACTCCGAGTGACGCTGCGCTGATATTGCTGCGCCCCTGAGCCTTCTGAGTCGCATTGAGTGCCTGGTTCTTGTCGAAGCGTACGGCATTGCCGAGGTCATCCATCTTCTGCTTGTCGGCAGCGGACATGAAACCTGACTGCTCTACGGTGGCAACCGCGTGACCATGTTCTGCAGGAGGGAAGACGTCAGGCTTGCCCTGCACGCCACCCCACGGCACCTCATCAGCCTGCTTGGCGTGATCCACGACACCATCACCGTCGACGTCGTACTCAGACTTGAGCATATCACCGAGGCCGGGATCACCCTTGTCTCCCTTGATGCCCTGCTTGCCACGAGGACCGCGCTGCAGAGGAACCTCGACGACAACGATGGTGCGCGTCTGGGCGTTCGCGATGACGTTTTTGACGAGAACAGTTACTTCAGTGGTCATCCGAGCATCCCCGCAGGCGGGCTCATCAGCAGTTCGATGTTCCCGGTGAAATACATGGTCGAAATGTCATCCGGCGCGGCCAGGTCGACGGCGTACTGGATCGGGTTCATATGCCCGCGGAACTGCTCGGTGGTCGCCGCATCGATCTCGAAGACCGGGATCAACTGGATGCCTTCGGCACCCATGTCGACCTCTTCGAAGGTGATGCCGCTTTCCTTGGTGAGCTTGATCTGAATGCCCTCGCTCCAGATGTGCATCCGGATTACCCAGTCAGGCCAGTCAGTCGGGCGCTCCCCGTCGAATTTCATGTCTATGTACATGCGCCAAGCATACCCAGGGGATATGCTAGTGACTTCTTTCGGTAGGGCTGCTCGCAAACTCATGGTCGCCTCGATCAATCTAAGATCTGCAATTAATTGCACACAGCGCTAAAATTGTAATCTTCCAGGGAACCGTCAGGTGCACCTAGCGATCCGGGTGCGGGTCTCGAGGGTCGAAGTGCGAATGCCGGAACATGACCTCCATGAACATCACTCCTACCACGCTCTTGTCGAGGTAAGTGTTGAGATCAATGTCGTTGCCGATGCGCTTCGTGTCGATCGCCAGGCCGCCCCATTTGCGGTTCTGGTCCATCACCCGCTTCAGGACAGTGAGCGTCTCCTCGGCCATAATCGATGGCTTGGGGTCGCCCTTGTTGACCGTAACGCGGAACTCCACGCCCACCTGCAGATTGCATTCGATGAACGGGAACGTGAAGCGCTCCTTCTCGGGACCTTGAACGATGCCTATCGAGTAGCGTTTGCGGTGGTCTTCTCCGCTGAGCGGTCCCATCTCGACCGTGCTGAAAGTCATCGGCCAATCCGGCTCCTTCACGGACCGGTAAGCCACTAGGACGTTCTCGAGGATCTGCTGGCGCACGCTAGGCGTATCGGGCATGTCAGCCTCCCTTGGCCGAAAGGACCGAGCGCACGATCGAGTCCATCGACTTCTCTACAAAGTATGGTAAGCCCGCATCGAGGGTCTTGCGCATACCGAGGCGTGGCGGGATCGTTACGCTGGTCTTCAATACATAAAGCGGGACGATCTGGGTCCCGCGCTTCTGGAAAATGATCAGGTTGCCGGCTCTGCTCTTGGCAACGAAGGTGTTGTCCCATTCTCTGGCGGATCTCTTCTTCGGCGTGCCGTCTGAATTAAGGGCTGCCGGCAGGGGGATCGTCAGGTACTTGGCCTTACGAGGCTTGATCGTGGCCCCAAACTCTTGGACAGCTGCCACCTTCGAGCCGCCGATCGATCCCCTGATGGTCGAGAATGTCGTGCCTTCCACCTGCACACTGTCAACAATGCTCTGGAGCATTTTGCCGGATCGCTTGGACAGCGTGTTCGAGGAGGTGCCTCCAGGCCATGAACCGGAGTGACGCTGCACGAGGGCTTCAACCACGCTGTCGAGGAAATCCCTGAGCTCCTGGCTGAGCACCTTAGCCGACCCGTCCCAGCTCTTCTTCAGATGCTGGTGGAACGTGCGAAGACCGGCCTCGGCGTTCCTGAAGCGCTTGTTCCTGAACTGAAACTCGAGAGTAAGAGAAGTCGCCATTCCCACCTCACATCGGAAGCAGGGCCATAGGCGCGTATCGAATGTGCTGCTTGATCAGGGCTTCGTACTGAGCGGTCAGCATCTTGCTGTCGAGCTTGATCTCAGCCTCCGTCAGCGCCGGCTGGCTGGAGAGGTGGATCAGCGCGAGGATGCGGGCGGCTTCCTGCAACCACTTCGGAACCTGATCGAGTTTGTAGGACTCCGCGTCATCTGCCGATGGTTCGAAGCCGTAGGTGTACTTGATCTCGACAGTCTGGCGGTAATAGGCCGTCTTCCAGTCGCGACCGACGCCTTTCTCCTTGTTCCAGACCAGCACAGAGCCAAGATCGGCCTGCTGAGCATCGGAAAACAGCATCGGATTGTTCGTGGCCGTCGCGGAGGTGATCTCGGTCACCATACCGTATGTGAGGCGGAACTCGGTGCGATTGACCCCTGGCTCCCGAATTGTCGGCTCGGGAACCCAGAACGTGTCGATGTGCTCGCCCCGCGTGAAGGTGGTATTCAGACGCGCTGCGATCTGAGGTTCAGCCGCGTTCAACGCCATTTTGATGGCATCGTTGATATCGGTCATGTCGTCGAAACCGAGCGGGTCCCGAATGTCCTTCACAGAGGCGAGCAGCATGAATTAGACCTCCAGGGCGCCGTCGGTAGAGTCGTCGATCTCCTGGTCTTCACCAGTGCCGGCGTCTTCCGGTTCCTTTTCCTGCTCGGCGGGTTTCTCGCCACCAACGGTATTCAGCTTGGTCAGAAGCTCTTCCTTCTTCGCCTGCTGCTTGCCTCGGTTAATGACGACGCCGCCCTTACCGGCTTTCTTGGCCGGCTTCGCCGCGGGTGCCGCTTCCTCTTTGTCATGGCCTTCGCCTTCACCGGAGACGAGAGCACCTCGTGCCGTGCCCGCACGCATGGCAGCGTCCCGCTCTTCCGCCGAAATATCGAAGCCAAGTACCTTGGAAATCGCGAGGTGGTGCGGCTTGCCAGAAGCGGTGAACGCGTCTTCATCGTCCACGTCCAGCTCATCGATCGCATCAAGGATAGCTGCATGGAGATCGGCCTTTTTGCGAGGCTTGTCGCCGGTGGCCGCAAGATCAGCAGCAGTGATACCCGTCACCTTGAACCGTTCATCTTCCATAAGTTCGAGTGCGATATCGACCGGAATGTCCTCGCGTGGAACGCGCTGAACGAACAAAATTCCGCGGGTGTTCAGGCTGCGCGGGCGAAGAAGTTCTACTTTTGGCATTGTGCTCTCCTTAGCTTTTCTGCCTCTCAAACAATAATGGGCAGCCTAAATCAGACTGCCCATTTTTGCAATTAATTGCATATCGCTTATTCTTCAGCGATGTTTTCGTAGGCCACGATCGCATCTGGCTCTTCGATCTGGAAGTCGACGCGGGTGGTCAGTACGATGATGTACACACGAGCCGTGATATCCTTGTCAAATTCCATCGAAACCTGACGCTGGATGCCAAAGATAAGGTTCAGCGGATCGGTGTACAGCCCTTCTTCTTCCGGCATCAGAGCAACGTCAGCAACGCTAGACCCGAAAGCAAACAGTGGGCTGTTGCCCTGCACCATGTTGTCACCGAGACCAGTACCGCGGTCAGCGAGGGTGTCCCGGTATTCCGTGGCGTTGTTGACCGACACGAAGTGGGTCAGAGCAGCCTTGTTCCGCTGATACTGCGACGGAAGCGACTTCAAGCCCTTCTTAAAGATAGACTTGTTGATCGTCTGATTGCCAGCATCGACCGCATGACCGGTGGTCTTGGCACGCTTCAACCAACCGTCGAGCTGGCTCAGGTAATCCTGATCGTCCTGGTCAGCAGCGTTTACGTACGCCTTGTCAGCGAGCAGCGCCAGCTCTTCCAAGTCGAGAGCAGCACGCTCAGCGATCAGGTCAATGATGGTCTGACGGAGACCGCCTGGGCCGGTGTTGGACGCTTCGTTGTTTGCCGAGATGGCGCGCTCGATGTTGTCTTCGAGAACGTCATACGGCAGACGAACTTCTGCGATCTGTTCCTTCGTATCCAGCTCGAGCTGTTCGGTCGTCGGCTTGGAGCGCTGAGCCTGGGTCAGAGCTACGCCGGAGGTGGCCTTGCGGAGGATACGCTTGCCGAAGCCGATCTTGTTGATCTTACGCTTCGGAGCCAGCATTTCGACCACACGGCACTGCCGGATCAGGGTCGGCTGTTTGATCAGCTTGCGAATGAAAGCGGCACCCTGTTCAGGGAGCAGTTCGCCGCCATTTGCGCGCAGGTCCTCGATCACCAGATCGGCTTTGCGGAGGAGGCTGGAATTGGTCGTCATGGATATAGTTCCTTTCGCTGTACTTTGCTTGCCTTCCGCATTACGCGGCGCTGATGCGAGAGATGGCAGTGTCGAGAAGTGGGATTTCACCGGAATGAGCTTCCGACTTGGAAGTGCGAACCCGGTCGCCCGGATCTTCCGCGAACACGGTGCCGTTCAGTGCCGCGTCGGTCTTGCGAGCCATGGTGGCTACCTGATCGACTCGGGCGTTCAGATCACCGACCTGCTTCTCCATGCGGGACTGGAGGCCGTTGACCTGTTCCGAGACGCTCTTCTGGAGGGCAGCGATTGCCGCCAGAATGTCGGCGTTGTCGGATTTCGTGAGATCGGCTGCGGTCGGCTTGACCTCGGCAGCCTGCTGGGCGCCCGAACCGGACTGGTCTTCAGGGAGCGTCTGCTGCTCACCACCAATCTTGTCGTCGCCTTCGTTCTTCTGGACTGGCTCTTCTTCCTTCTTCACACCGCCGAAGCGTGCGAGCCCGCTGTCGCCGTCCGGGATGGAGCTGCCGGTCGTGCCACCATTCAGCTTCATCTTCTTGTCGTCGGCAGAGGCGTGGGAAACGGCGCGCTGCGTGTCGGCAGGAGCGGCTGCGAAGCCACCAGCGTCACCAGGCTCATGGCCGGTCGGCTGAGGGACGCCCTTGAGCTCGTCCTTCTTGGCTTCTTCCTTCTCCTTGTCCTTCATCTCGTCTTTGCCCTTGTCGGCGTCAGACTTGTGAGTTTCGACAGGCTGTTCGTCGGGATTGCCGTGGGTCGGTTCGCCAGTGCTGTTAATTGCAGTGTGCGCGGCGTCGTCAGCCGTTGCGCTTGGCGTGGTTCCCGTGCCCTTACCAGCTTCGAAGCCGGCGCCAGTACCATTCTTGCCTGCATCAGCCTTGGCCAATGCGACTTCCATCTTGAAAGCCTGCACCGGCAGTGACGAAGCCATTGCCGTGACGTAGGTCTTGAAATCGTCAGCAGCCTTGGAAATTGCCTGGGCAGCCTCAGACGGGCTGGTTGCTTCGTAGAGGATATTGGATACCGTCGTGGCAAAGGCATCGTGTGCGGCGCAAAGCGTCGGGTAGAAACCGTTGGTCTTCAGGACGGTGAGGAAGTCCTTGGACTCGTAATCGTAGTCCATGAACGCCTTCTTCATATTCGATACGACAAAAGCCACACCTTCATTCGCCTTGATGACGACGGTGTCCTTTGCCGCGTCCGCGTTCTCCTTGGCGATGACGACGACGCCATCCTTCTCCACCGGAGTGTACTGCAGCGGGTCGAGGCCGGCGTCCTTGAACGTCTGAGCCAGAGCGGTAGCGTCGACGCCTGGCTGCACAATAGCCGCAACGACCTCCGGCACTTCAGGCTCGCCCTTGTTCAGAAGCATGCGGCCAATTTTGTACAGGTCCATGGGTTCATCCCCTTTCGTGATACGGAACGGGATGCGGTTCGCTCCCCGCTTCACCATTGATACGAAGTTCACGTCCGTCCCCACGAGTTCGGTGGCCTTGATCTCAAGCTTGGGCATTGAGCACTCCTTCGACGAACGAGAACCGGTGGGAGTGACCGTTCGAGTCCTCCGTGGCGGTTCCCCGCAAAATTCGATGCATGTGACCGTCGACGACGTCGGTGTGGCCGCCCAGGAAATTGCCGTCCTGGTCGTACTTGACGTAGAAAACGTGGGAGTGGCCTTCGGCCTCGAGCGTCAATCCCCGGATGACGTCGGGCATGTCGACCTCGATAACGCTGTCGACACGAACCCCGAAGCCATCAAGAGAGAAGCCGTTGAGCTCCCCGGACTTGACCAGGCTCCAGATCTCCGGATCGGGGACCTTGACGCCCAGCACCCAGCTCCCAGGAATGAAAGTCGGGTCACCCTCACGCGCAATGAAGCTTTCGACGACGTAGCAGCCACTTTCCTGCTGAGAGTGCTGGATATCGATCTTCTGAACGAAACCCTTGCGCATGAAGCCATAAGCCATCTCCTGGATGGTCTCGACCGTCATGAAGTCCCCCTGGCTGTCAGGGAACCCCGGCGCAAACACCTCACCAAAAACGAGCTGCTGTTCTTCGTCCTGCTTCTTGATCTGGATCGACTTCTGGCTCGCATCGCCCTTCAAAGCATGATGAACCGGGGCCGCTTGCGCGCCCTTCATCCACCCGTCCTTGAAGCTTGTTCCGAACAACCCGGTCTCCCCGTCTCATGTGCGTGTCACGAGCCGGAGAATACGCAGGGGTTTCCTGTTTGCAATTAATTGCAATGAAAGCGGACTAATACGTGTGCCGACGTCAAACCGACAGACCGGCTTCCACGATTAGTTCACGAACGAGATCGTAGTTCTCATCAGACCACGCCTGAAGAGCGGCCTCGCGCTTCGACTGGTCTTTGATCCTGTTGATGACGTCGAGCCATCCAGTGGGTTTCTCGAGCCATGGAGTTGCCGGTTTTGCGGGCTTTGGAGTCACTTTCGGCTTCTCTGGGAGAGCTGCTTCCGTGATCATCAACGATCCGATCGGGAACTCCTCGGTCACCGTACCAGTGAGCGAGAGGTAGCCGCGGCATCCGGGGTGATAAGGCGGGCTGCCGTAGCCTGCATTCTGCATGTCACCGATTGACATTGCATACAGACTCTTGAGGCCGGCCTTTGTCTGAAGTGGCCACGGAGCAAGTCCCTTCAGCTCTTTCGGGTCGGTGGTCGATAGCACGTTCATGGTGCGCGAGAACTCATTCTCCACGCGGAACGTCTTGCCATGCATGTAACGGCATACAGGGCATGTCAGCTCGTCCAGCACCTCATTCACCTGGTACGTGTCAATCTCGGCGTCGATCGCCTCTGCGAGGAAACCGAGAGACACCAGCCGGCTTGTCGTGAGGTTCGCGCCTATGTCGATGATCTTGCCGCCTTTGCCCATCACGGCGTTGTTCAGCTTCTCGGCAAGGCTGAGGTTTGCTGCCTTGTTCAGGCGGATTTCCTTGATACCGGATGACCAATCCTCCTTCACAGGTGCGAACACCTCTGGCCCGAACTCGAGGTCGAAGGTGAACGGCTCGATCTTGCTAATGTCGATTTCTTGGTTTTCGTCGTAAGAGATCGTGACGTGTGGTCTGTAGCTCGGGTGATCCCACGAGGCTCCCGAGTCTTCAAAGCGCTCGTGGTCGTCATGCAAGTCTTGGCTCTCAAAAGTGAGAACGATCGCCTTGCCGAACCGCTCTATGGTGCGCTTGCCGCCCGACGCACGCACACCAGGCGCAGAATAGCCAGGGTCGCCCCAATCAATGGGCGTTTTGCTGTAGCAGACGGTAACGTGCATCTCCTCTGGCGGAACAGCCGTCTTGAAGCCATTCAATCTTGCCCATGCAATCAATTGCACTGCGTTGAGCAATGGACGATGGACATAAAGCGTCTGCTTGCCCGACTTGGCGATGGCCTCCCGGAACTCGATCTCTTCCTGGCGGATAATCGCATGCAGCTCTTTGCGCAGCAGCTCGGCCCCGTCTCGCTCGATCATAAAATTCATCTGCTCGAGGGCTTGCTGCATCCCATACGGGATTTCAGCGGAGCCTGTCACAAAGCTCGTCTTTTTCAGATCCTGTGTGACATTCTGGGCGCCGAACAGGATCGAGGATACGGCCAGCTCCTCAAGGCGAGCGAAGTGGTTTCCCACAACTCCGTTCATCGTGATCTTGTCGACGTATTCGTGGGCGTAATCCCACTGCCCTTGGGCGAGCATCGGCTCCAGTGCCTTGATGTGCCGCGCTGCCTCCTTACGCCAACCAGCCCGCATCACAGCGGACTGGGTGGTTTCCAAGGCGATGAATGCTTTCGCATCAAGCATGTCTCACCTCAGTGTACGTGGCCGCAGCAATCCTGCTTGGCCAGGCTACGGTTCATGACGGAGATCGTGCAGGAAGCCAAATCCGTCAGCCCCTCGCTGTCGAGCGTCGTATCGATGAACTGAAGATCCGCCGACGCCTTCCGGAAGCGATCGAACCCCGCGCTGTCGAGTGAGTTGATCAGCGTGATGTTCTTGGCCAGGGCGACCGTGTCCCGGTTGCGGAGCGCGATCATAGTGTCAAGGGCTAGGTCATTCACGCCGCGATGCTCGATCTTCTCGACCGGGGTCGGTGTCTTGGCTGAGACCTTTGGCTTGGCCCCAGGTTTGGTCGGCTCGTTCTGGTTGGCCGGGATTTCCTTAGGGACCGGGACGATGTTGCCGTCCGCGTCGATCGTATGGCTGGCTCCCGTGAGAACACGAGGCTTGTCGCTGACACGAATGTCGGTGCCGCAGGCTTCGTTGATCTCGTAGATGATATCTTCCATGTCGACCTGATTGGTCTGGATCGCCATGTTGATGCCTTCGAGCTTGAGCGTGGCGTCTTCGATAACGAGCGGCTTGGATACCATCTTGTAATCGTGGAAGCCCAGCGCCTTGATCAGCTTCAGGCTGATAATCTCGTCGAACTCGTCGCGCTCCGGCTTGAACACCTGAGCCTCAGCAACCGTGTAGCTGGCGAAGGCGGTCGCGAACGAATAGTCGTCGGCCTTGCCCACGAAGATCGGAGGCAGGCGGAACGAGCGACGAATGCGGGTCTCGCACTTGTCGTCATAATTCTCGAACATCGCATCGTTCTGACGCTCGGCCCCGAAGCGTTCCACCGTCACGCGGACAGTGCTTTCCTTGTCCATGGAGCCGCCGGTGGGCTCAACCTCCAGCACCTGAATGCGGTTCTTCTGGCCGGCAGTACCCTGAGCCAACTTCTGATCGAGGGCGTTGCGTGTCTCGTGCTGGAGAGAGCCGCCTTGCAGGATGATCAGCGCCGGGGGGACGCCGCCATTATCGAAGAACTCCAGATTAAACTCTTCGGCCTTGCGGGAGCCAAGAACGGACGGCAGCTGGCTGATCCAACGGGGAACGCCATAAGGCGTGTGCGAGTCGGGAAGCAACGTGAAGTGGATGATCTCGGTGCCACGAATGTCCGCTGGCAGCCTGTTACCGACTGGTGACCATGAGCCCCGCTTCTTATGGACGTCGCGGGTTGCGCCGAACTCCTTGAAGTAAACGAGGCTGACTCCGTTCACCATCTGGCAGAAACGACGCTCGCGCTGCATGACGGTGATCGTCTCGTCCTTGCCGCGGCGCTTGACCGTGCGCTTGACTGGGATCGGATCGTCCAGCTTGACTAGACGCATCATCTTGGCGTCGACGCGACGAAAGAACACAATCTCGTCCTGCGGGTTGCGCAGCACTTCGAGATAAGCATTGCCAGTACGCTCGAGATCGCGGCGCAGTTCCTTGCGTATTGTCTGGAAGGAGACACCAGGCCACGGCTGGCTAAAGAAATCATTCAAGTGGTCGATATGTGTGTCGTCGTGGTGGTCCTCGGCTTCTTCGCCATCTTTTTCGAAGTCGTAGCCGGTGCCATCAACGTTGGTGACCATCGCCTCGACACAGGGGCTCAGGGCGTTGTTCTCCTGAGCGAGCCTGTCGAGACTTTTGAGGTTGTACGGTGGTTCGAGAATACCGACGTCGCGAGCGGCGCCGATATAAAGGTCCTGGTATTCGTCTTCACTTTCGAAGGCGTTGGCGGCTACTGCCTCACCATTCGCCTTCGTCACCTTTCCGCGCAGCTTATCGAGGACCGGGTCCCCGTCGCCCTGAAACTTTACCAGGCGCAGCTGAGGGCGATTGCCCTCTGTCTTGTTCTCGTCGCTCATCACACACCTTCTTTGTCAGCTGTCACTCCAGCTTACCGGTATGCAATTAATTGCACAATCATTAAGCGGCGAGTTTCAGCTTCTTCAGATCAGCGAGGGTTGCTCCTGCCTCTGCGTCCGCGGTGAACTTCAAGACAGGGTTCCACCCCAGCTCGTGGAAGGGCAGATTGCTCATGATTTCCGTGAGGCGTCCAGCCCACAGGGTCGCTTCGTGCTCCGGCACATAGGCGATCATGGCGTCGTGGATTTGTCCCACAATCTGCACTGGCGAGTTCGGGTAAGCATCCTCGATCAGCGCGATCGCCCAGCACATCATGTCAGTCAACGTCGACTGGATCGGGGAATTGATTGCCTGGCGCTCGGCTCGGGACTTGATTTCACGATCCCACGACTTGATCATCGGTAGGTGGCGGATACGGCCCAGTGGTGAGCGAACCTGTTCCGTCATGCTTACCAGTGTGCGCTGCTTCTCGTGGTAACCGAGCAGACCCGGATACAGCTCGAAGAAGGCGTTACGCATCGCTTCGGCTTCTGCGAAGGAGAGCTTAATGCCGTAGTTGGCCCACGCATACTGACGGAAGCCTTCGACCTGCATTCCGTAAAGGAGTCCAAAGTTGGCCGGCTTGGCATTTCCGCGGTTCTTTTCGAATGCGGCTGCCAGTGCGGCGTCTTCGCTGTCCTTCCACTTCAGGAACTCCTGCACGTCCACCTGAGCAAGCTTGGCTCCGGTCAGTGCGTGGAGGTCGAGGCCGTCCATGTACGCCTGGATCATGGTCTTCTCGTTCGCCACGCAGGCGACGACCTTCAGCTCGCCCTGGCTGTAGTCGAGAGACAGGACGACATAGCCCTTCGGCGCCGGGAAGCATTCGCGAATGCGCTTGGCCCACTTGGTCTTCTTCGGCACCACCTGGAACGGCGGGTCTTTGGCCGACAGGCGCCCCGTTACGGTGCCGCTTTCATCGTCATCGTGGCCTTCGAACTCCGCACGACCGAGGAAGTATGTCGTATGGAACTTGCCGTCCGGACGCAGGTGCTTGAGAAAGCCTTCCACGAAGGTCGAGAGCGTTTTGGCCGCCGAGTCCATCTCGGTCAGGACACCAACCATCTCCATGGCCGCCGGCACATCTGCAAACTGGCGAAGATGGGCCTTCGCCATGGAAGGTTCGCCTGTCTTGCCGGTGGTCATCTTGGGCTTGAGGTTCAACCCGTGAGGGGTGAAGAAGAACTCCTTGAGGATGGATGGCAGTAGCGGGTTCTTACCAGCCGCGATCTGGTCGTCGATCCGGTCCCGGTACTTGATCCGCATCCGGTTCGGAAGGATTGCAAGCGCCTTGTCCTGGTTCTCCTTGACTACCTTCTTGAGGTCATCGCGGAGGATCGCGAACTTCTCCTGATCCACACAGACACCACGGCGCTCGATCTTCTCGAAGGCGCGCGCGGCAGGATGAAGGATGGTGATGTAAAACTTGGTCAGTTGCTCGTCTTCAGCGAGCTCGTCCCGGAGGTTGTCGGCCACGCGTTGGGCCGCATCCGTGTCGCCTCCGGCATAAACGAGGAAATCGTCATTCGCCGGGATCTTCTCCATGTGGCCCTTGTCGTACTTGTCGTTGAAGCTGTCGTCATACCCACCCATGTCCGTCCGAACCTTGGCGTGGATATTCAGGCTGTTCGACAGGTTCTCGTTCAGCAAAGTTCCGACTAGCATGTTGTCGAACTTGAAGTTCGTGCACTCAATGCCCCACTTCTCCGCGATCCAGATCAGGTCGTACTTGCCGTTGGAGAAACGCAGCTTCACCTTCGGAGACGTCAGGAGCCACTGGATCTGATCGAACAGCGGCACGTTGGGGTCGAGATCTATCGGGCGCTTTTGCGGGCCCAGATACAGAACTTCCGCGGTCATCGGCTTCGCAGTGAAGCTGATCGAGACTATGTCCTTGTCCGGATACCACGGATAGAAGCCCATCGTTTCGGTATCGCAGGCTACGTCGACGGCCTTGCCTGTCTTGGCGTACCGTTCCTCGATCCAATCGATCATGGGCTGGTAAGTGTTCACCCATTTATACTGGCCGAGGTTCGGCAACGGAGAACCGGTGCGCATCACGCGGGCCGCCAGGCGAACGTCCCAGGCGAGCAACTCAATTTTTTCCGGCTCGGTCATCATCGAGTACGGGTCGAACGTCAGGAGGTAATGCCCGCCACCCCGCTTCAATGGCTTTTCCCGTAATGAGTTGAGAGTCAGGTTCTTCTGAACCAGACCCTCTCGCCGCATCGTTTCCAGTGGCTTGCTGCCGCAGACAAGGACTACGTCCCCTTTCCCGGCCTCCGGCACAGGGTCCTCCTCTTTCCACGGTACGAACTTGTGAGCCGGAACGTCGGGCCGGAACGACCTCATAATCGGGCCAAAGGTTTTCTGCAGGAGCGAGGTTTCTGACGTTGTCCAAATCAAAATCGTCATATCGTACTTTCAGTGCAGTTAATTGCAAATCAGACGGCAGCGAGCTCCGTCCACTTGTGCTTGTCGATCTTCATGAACGACTTAACGACCGCCTTGCCGAGAAGGTTGAGGCAGCTCTTTATGTCTTTTGGCTTGTAGTTTTCGATCCAGTTGTGGCTCTGCTCCATGTGAGCGAGATTGAGCAGATGAACGGTGATCTTGCCTTCTGGGTCGACTTCAACCAGAGCCGCAAGGTTTCCGCCCACCTTGGCGATGATGGCGATACGGTTTCCGATCAGCCCGGAAGAAACAACCTTCTGGTTAAATTCGAATACCTCACCGTGGATACGCCACTTCTTGATGCGCCCACCGGTCAGCTTGCCCGAGTAGCCTTCACCATCCAGCGCCATACCGAGCGCATCGGCCAGCGCGTAGACGCGGTTCGTGTAGCTCACTTCTCCCATACCAGCTTCCCCTTGAAATTCACGCAGCTCCACTTGCCCAGCGTGATGCCTAGAAACGACAGAACGAACTGCACCTTGTCAGACGTCCTTTCGGTCACATGAAACGACACCTTCTCCTTGGTGAGGCTGGGGAACAGTGATTCTGTCTCGATAACGTCGCCGGGTTCAAGCGCGTCGAATTGCTCTCTAGTGAGCATGATCATCCTCTTATTTGTTGATGACAGCCAGGTTCGGTATCGGTGTCTCCAATCCGATGCCAAGACCGGTAAGAATGGCTCCCAGCGTTTTGTTGGCGAGACTGATATCGTCACCAACATCGAAGTGAACCGAGGCGTAACCATCACCCTTCGATAGTTTCGAAAAGCCGACGGACTGTATCTGATGCTGGTACTGGCTCCAGTTGGGGCCTTCTATGCGAACAGACAACTGGCCCTTCTTTAGCCGAGCAGCAATCCTCAGATCCGAATTAGCACCCACCATGAAATATCTCGATCCCGGCGACGATCCGTGAACCGGTTGATACATGTGCGTGGCATCGCGCAATTTCACCAGATCCGCTGTCTTGATCTTATCCATGTCAAACATCGGCCAGAGCGTCCCCGCATTAGGAACTTGCTGGGCCGCCACAACTGGATGCTGCATTGCAGCGCTGGCGATTGTCGCTACGGATGCCTGTTTTACCGCCTCCGAAAAGGTCATCGGAGTTTTGGTGATTGGCGGCAGCTTACCCAAAGTTCCGGGCAACTGTTCGGGCGCAGGGGGCAACGTGTCCAGATAAGCCCCGTACTTGCTTTTGATGTGTTCGACCACGACCATCATTTGATGAGCCAGAACAGACATTTTGGCCGAGGTCAGGTTCCCCTTCGCAAGGTTTGCCAGTTCTATCAAGCCGAACTTGACGTCATATGTGGCGACAACCCCATAATGATCAACAGTCGGCACCTGAAACAGGAGCGCAGACGACATGAGGTTGACCTTGAGCGGGGACTTGCGAAGCCACTCGATATCGGCGTCGGGAATGTTGAGCTTTTTCAGAACGGTCCAGGCTGTCGTGTTCGCCTTGCCGGTCACCTTGATATTCACAGCCACCACTAACCTCCTTGTATCGGATAGCCCTTCATTTTGATCTTACTTGAGGGGCCTGCTTGTGCAATTGAAAATGCAATTAACTGCACAATTAAAGCATAATGCTATTCCCAAATCGAGCCGGCGCCCTTTAGATATCCATACACCTTGGCGGTCGCCTTACTGGAGCCGGACCGCGACGAGTAACTGCCGAAGTCCTTCACATTGGACGACTTGTTCGAGCCCTTGCTGTGCGAGCTCTTACTCGCCTTCGATCCTTCGACCTTCTTGATACCGAAATGCTCGTGCAGGAAGTCCATCTGGGACTTCGACTCGACCGCCTTCTGACAGTAGTTCTCCCGCACGTAGGTAACCGCATCCTGCTCACCGAAATCGGAAACGAGAGCCGCGAGGAATGTCCCCGTACGACCGTGTCCACCGATGCAACCACAATGCACCTTGCGACCATCCTCGAGCTGCTGCCGAGTCCACTTGACCAGCTTCTTGAACTCGTCCGGCTTCTGCGGAACGCCCATGTCCTGAATGCGGAAATAGACCTCGTCACCCTTCTTCCATGGGTAATGGCGCTCGGTCCAACGCATCGACCCGTCGAAGCCGATATACACGTCAGCGTCCAGAACGACAGGATCGGAGCAGGACCCGCCGTAGATCACTAGTTCCGTACCTGGAAGCTTCAAGGGCGGGTGTTTCGTGTAACACCTGTGGGAATTTGACCAGTTCTTGCTGGAGCCCGTGTACCCCTTGCTCGACCCGCTGAACAGGTCATCTGAGGAGTACCTCGCCCCCCGCGAAACGGATCGGTCATTGCTCAGTATGTCATCCAGGCTCTTGCGCGGCATGCTGCCCTCCATGGCTAATGCTTGTTGGTCGAGAGCATGTGACTGGCTGCGATACCCAGCCTCATACGCCGCCCACTCTGCTGTGTCTTGGGGGTGTGGGTTAGCTTTCCCCTCACCCCAGAAATCGTCGGCGCCCAGAATGAACGCCTGCTGCTCTTCGCTCGTTTCGTAGGTCACGCAGCCTCCCGGATCAGTTCGATCTTCTTCACATGAAGCTCGGGCATTACCACAAACCAGTTCTTCTCGAACTCGGCCTTCTCCTTAGCGGCCTTTTCCTTGGCTGCTTTTTTGGCGGCGGCCTCTGCGTCCTTCTTCGCCTGGGCAAGGGCTGCGGCCTTCTTCTCGGCTTCGGACGCCTTCTCAGACATGCCGTACTTGTCCACCTGCACGGTCTTTTCGGACGGATACTTGTGCACGGAGCCGAGGGCTTCCACGACATACCAGTCGACGTAGTCGCCAATGTCCTCGGGGAAGCGCTCTTTCAGCTGCTTGAACGTGCCCGTCATCTGCTTGTCGGCAAACTTCGAGATTTGCGCGTCGTCCATCACCGCTTCCGGTATTTGGCCCGAGCGTTGCACGTCGAGGATGCGCATCAGCGTGTGCGAGTACATCGAGTAAAAGTGGCCCTTGTTGAAGATCGGGCCGTTGTTGTGTGACAGCGTCCAGATCGTATCGAGCATCATTTCCGCGGTGAACTCGCCATTGACGAAGCGAGCCAGACAGTCAGTCACCTGCCCCCACTTCTTGCCGCCGTATCCACCGTTCCAGATCGAATTGTAGAACTGCCAGCGGATGCACTCGACGAAGTTGCCAATGGTCGTGTTCGGCGGGCTGCTGACCAGCTTTTCGTGGATCGAGCCTTCACCGCCCGACATTTTGAACCACTTGGCGGTCGCGTCACCGAACTTGGCAACCATCTTCGGCACATCAGCCGAGAGCGACTTATTGTGGCGAGCCTCGCGGGTACAGATCACCAGCAGATAATAGAAGGCCCGCATCGCCATCGGCACCATGCGGTTGTGGTAGGCTTCCACCCATTCTAGATCCCACTTTTCCAACGGCTGCAGCGGATCGTACCGTGAGGATATCAGCGCCACACCGTGGTTCATCCCATAAAACCAAAGGGCTTCCTTCTCCGGCACCGTGTTCGACGCCGTATCGGCTGCCTTGAATTTCTTGAGGGCGGCAGACACCATGTGCACTGGCACGTTCGACATGTCCCGGTTTGAAGTCAGAACCCGAGATTGATGGTAGGCCAGCGTATTCTTGGGGTCAGTCAGCGCCATCCTTGCACCCTCCTTGGTATGAATAGCTTATCGGTACTTTGAAGGAATACCGAACGGGGTCAATGGTTTAACCCCGTCTGATTGCAATTAATTGCATTGTCCGAAGCAATTCACCACTTGAGGCGAAGCAAGTTACGAATACGCTCGCGCCATGCAATGCTCTGGATGACCGCCTGGACATGGCTCACATCGAAGCCCGCGACATATGCGGCCTGCATGTCAGTTTCTACAGCGTGAGGCGTGTAAGTGGACCGCACATACTTCACAGGGTCCGCGATGCCTACCGCCTTCGCGATCAGTGCGAGGAACAAGCCGGTTCGCCCCCAGCCGCCCATACAACCGACATAAACGCTGTCGCCACGAATAGCCGCGGTAATCGTCTCGATGAGAGCGACTTCGACTTCCCGGTCATCTTTCGGGATGCTGAAATCCTGGATTGGTAAGTGAACGTTTACGCCCACGACAGGAACCTGCTCGGCGCGGACGCAAACCCCGAAGGTCGCCTCTTTCACCTTGGCGTAGTTGTTGAACGGCCCTCCGATGATATCGAACTTCATCCAGGCGAAGCGCCACCCAAGAGCGATAGGCATTACACCGTTCGAACCGGCTGGCTTGGTTGAGGTATGCGCGTTCATGTGACCCTCCTTGGTCATTGCTGTTGAATTATCGGCTTTTAGGACGCCGGGAAATCAACCCTGGTTACGTCCGTGATCAGATCGCCAACGACGCGAAGAACGAAGTTCTGAAAACGTCTGTTGCCGTATTCGTGAGTGACCGGGGCCGATCGTGCGGCCATACGGATCAATCTTTTCTCAGTGTCTCCGTAGACACCCATTTCACGCCCGCGCTCGATGGCTTCTGGCGTCGTCCTGTATTCCTTCGCCATTAGTCGACCTCCACCGCCCGCATCTTGTCACCCCGAAGGATCAGGATGCCCTTGGGGGCTTCAATGGCGACCCTGACTGTTCCGAGTGGAGGATTGGAGCCTGCAGAAACAAGCACGTCCTCCATAATTTCCTCGGACTCGGCGTCAGTGATCCGGTAAACCTTTCCGGCAGCGTCGATCATTTCGAAATCGTGCGGGGCATGGATCTGCCCCACAACGAAGCAGTTGTCTCCGATGTAGACGTCTTCTCCGTTTTTGAGGCTGAGCACCAATGCCATTCCACATACTCCTTTTGCAATTAATTGCAACACTATGCCATCTGCGACAAAGTCGAAAAGACTGCATAATCAACGGGAACAGCGCGAGGCTCATCACCTGCTCCAAGCACCTTGAAGCCTGCAGCGTTGAATACTGCCGCTTCTGTGGCCGACAGACCCATCACGCGCAGACCCGCAAGCTGCTCCCGGTGAGCGTAGAGCGCTTCCATCAGGACCGTGCGGAAGTCGTCCTGAAACGGATCGAAGCCAAACACTGCGACCAACCCATGGTCAATTTCCGGCATGAGTTGATCGGGTGACCGAACGTCGAGGATCGTAAAATCTCGTACCGCCGAGATCGACAGATCTTCGAGCAAGGCTTCCACGACCTCCTTATGTCCCCACCAGTGAGCGACCTGCACCACCTGTGTGTCCTGATCAGTCAGGTCGAAGAGCGGGGTGCCGGGTATGGCATTCGTAACCTGGCAGCACCAAAGACCAACGGTCTTGACGGCAGGCAACTGGGAACTGTCAACGACCGGAACTTCGGTATCGACCCACACCTGTCCCGTGGCCCCGTCGATCGTGACACGGCTTGCCGCCTTCAGCTGGCTCCAATCAAGATCGGTGCACCCCACCACGCACGGCTTATCCATGGCTCGAGCAACAACTGCCGCATGGCTGGTAGCGCCGCCTGTCTGCGTCAGGATACCCAAGGCTGCATTCATCCCGGCGATATCGTCAGGCGTCGTCTCATGCGTCACAAGGATGCAAGGCTCGGTGCAATTAACCGCATCATCCGAACTGAACACGGGCTTCCCGCTCACCACACCGGGGCATGCCGGCAGGCCAACAACATCGGGCTTGAGGCCGAACTTCGGGTCGATGATCGGTCGCTTCACCACACGATACTGCTCTGGCGTCAGTCGTCTCAACGCTTCTGCATAGTCTATCTTTTCATCTTCTACGAGGTCGACGGCGATCTGGAATGCCGCGGCTGCCGACCTCTTACCGGTACGCGACTGCAGGAGGAACAGCTCGCCCTTCTGAACCGTGAACTCGATATCGACCATGTCGACATACGCATACTCGAGATCCGCGCAGAGTTCTTTGATCTGCTCGTATATCTCCGGCCACGGCTGAGGCAATTCGGGCATCTTCTCAAGGTTCACCGGGGTCCGGATACCGGCCACCACGTCCTCGCCCTGCGCGTTCTGCAAGAACTCGCCCATGATCTTGTTTTCTCCGGTCGACGGGTTGCGGGTGAACAGGACGCCCGTCCCCGAGTCATCGCCCATATTACCGAACACCATGGCCTGTACATTCACGGCGGTCCCCATGGACGCGCTGATGTTGTTCAGCTTCCGGTATTCGATTGCCCGAGGGTTCATCCAGCTGTCGAAGACTGCCTTGATGGCGGCCTCCAACTGCTCATAGCGAGTGTCTGGGAAGTCGAAGCCCTTCTCGTCCGCGAAGACTTCCTTGTAACGAGCGACCAGCGTCTCGAGGTCGGCTACCGTCAGGTCCGTATCCCCACTCGCGCCGACTTCCTTTTTCAGGTCCGTCAGGGTCTGATCGAAACGCTTCATCGGCACACCGAAGGCGGTCGCACCCAGCATCTGGATCAGGCGGCGGTAGCTATCCCAGGCAGCTCTATCTCCGATGCGCTTCTCCCACTGTGCCATGACTTGCGTCGTCAGGCCGACATTCAGGATCGTGTCCATCATGCCTGGCATGGAGATAGGAGCGCCGGAGCGAACCGAAACGAGCGGGGCGTAGCCGAACTCCCCGGTTAGCCAGACGTCCCGCAGATCAACCTCGTCCATGATCGCCTTGATCGCGTCCTTATAGGCGAGCTCGAGCTTGTTCTCCTTCATCTTGGAGAGCTCGTTGCAGACTGTCGTGGTGATCGTGAAACCGGGCGGAACAGGCATGCCGGCCTGGGCCATCATGACCAGACCGGCGCCCTTACCTCCGAGGATCTTCTTGGCTGTTTTCTGGTCCTTGTCGGTCCAGTCGCAGAGCTTGCCAGAGAAGCGGAAAATCTGATCCTTCACCTGTTACCCTCCTTGGTGATTGGTGCTTGTCCTCACTTTAGAGAATGACCGGGAAGGATCAAGGGAAAATGCAATTAATTGCATACTAAACGTAGAGGCCCTGCAGCATGGCGCGGACCATCAGCTTACCGGCAGCGTCCTTCCATTTCTGCTCCTCAAGTCGCCAGAACGGGCCGGTGTCGCCCTTCTCCTTGTGCTCGTCCTTGACGTCGTCCATCAGGAGCATCGACACGAGGACGGCCTGGTTCTTAACGTCCTGCCACTTTCCTTCATCGATCAGGCGAAGGATCAGCATTGCGCAGATCATAAGGCCCTCGCGGGGATCGTCGGGCGAGAGGTCATGCAGGAGGCTGGTGGCAATGTCGTCCGTCTTCTTTGCCAGGCGAGCAACCGATAGATCATCGAGGCCGGCGAGAGGAGCGGCCACGGCCACATTCAGGTGCTGCATAACGTCCGAACGCACTTCGTATCCGGTTTTCTGGCATTCCTCCAGCATCAGAAACAGCATGTGTGCCGGCACCATCTGCTCGGTCACGTTCTTGTCCCTTGCGCGCATGTCCAAAGGGGCGTGATCCATCATCTTTCTCCAGTGTTGCTCCCCAGCTCGTCGCCAGGTCGTCGATTTCATACTCTGTCGCTAATTTTACGGTGCTGCCGTCGAGGTCATAAGGAATGCCTCGGACGTCCAGCTCCGCAGTGAACCCTTGGAGGTTCGTGTCAGACCACAGCCTAAGCCGATGCTCGCTCATTACTGATCTCCCTACCGTACTGGTCGACGCGGGTGTAGAACTGCTCGCGCTCTTCCTTCTTGTCGATCGAGTTCTTGCTTGCTGAGGTCTGGAACTTGGGTCGCTTGTGCAGCGGGACCTTGTGCTTGACCCAGATCTCTCGGCGGTTGGTGAGCCCGATCGCCACGCCGGCCATGGAGTCAGAAACGTCCTTCGACCCGTTTGGCGGGTGATCGATTTTGTTGTCCTTCTGGTTGATTTCGAGCGTAATAAGCTCCTTCTGAGCCTTCGGGTGGGCGGGCGCTCTTACGCGCGTGTCGTAGAATGCCTGCTTGAGCAGATCGTAGGCGTATGTGTCGGTATCCATGGACTGGTAGCCCACGATGAAGCCATTATTGTGCAGCACCTGCATCGAGTCTTTCGACTGATACTGATCGAACGTTACCCACTTGATCGGCATTTTCAGTCTATCGCGCAGTAGGTACAGCAGCTTGCGAATGTTCTCGAACTCGATCTCACCACCGCGCGGCGGGCGCACTTCCAGAATGAAGTCATATTGGATGATGGGCAGCGCCTCGACGTAATCGCCACGGTTGACGTCGACGAAACCAGGCACATGCCCGACCGTCACGCCGGCACTGTCCTTCGACACGGCCAAGTCAATATGTGCAAAGCGTGGCTCGAACGGATTGACGAAGCGCTTCGGATAAACCTCGAGCTTGGTCGCCTTAAAATCGCAGTCCTCCCTAGAGAGGATCGATGGTACTTTTCCAAAGCAGGAGGCTACCGCTTCCGTGTTCAGAATGAACGGATGCAGTGCCATGGTTGCGACACCGGCAATGTCTCGCAGCGAGGACAGGATATCATTCTCGAACTTGTCCTTGTGCTCGATCGGGACTTCCATGACCAGATGATTGTCGGTCGGATCGATATCCTCGTCGTCATCAACCAGCCGCGGCTTGCGGGTCTCGTCCCCGATGAACACCTTGAACCAGAACGGATGGTCGATGCCGTACTTTTCCTCGTCCCGAACGCCCTTGTGGAACAGATACTGCTCGGGCCGGATCTCCCAGCGGCGCTTATCGTAAATGTAGATCGTGCTGAACCCGCGCTTGGCGATCTGGGCACGAGCCTCTTCTTCCTTCTTGTCGGTGAACTGGCCTGGGTAGTTACGAGACGACACTAGGCAGAGCATCCCCGGCAGCACACCAAGCTGCATGAAGCGGGACTCACGGCGTCGGGCGATCGAGTTGTAGTTCTTGACCGCCTGGTCGTGCGTGCCGCCGTCCTTCGACTGCTTGGAGTTTTCGGTGACGGCCATGAAGTTGACTTCGTCGATGATGCCCCCGATCACGTTCTGGCCGATAGCAGCAGCGTCGTGACCCGCGACGGGCTTCACATAGACGTTGCGCGGGAACACCAGCTGGCTCTCCAGCCCGGTATCGAACATGTAGTTCTTCTGGAAATACGGGGCTTCCTCGACCATGTTGCGGAAACGCCTGTAGTCGAGGTCCTGCGCGAGGTGCTTGTTGATCGACTGGAAGATGATCAGAATTTCCGACGTGCTGTCCAGGTCGAACATCTTGTGCGGATCGGCCATGCAGCTCAGCAGATAAAGCTGATACGCCTGCGTGTAGAGCGCCAGGTGGGTCTTGCCCACGCCGATACCGCCCGTGAGGACCGTTTCCGTGTATTTGCCCGAATTGATTTCCAGCCCTTCCTTGATTAGGGCCGGCCACACAGAACCAGGCTTGTTGAGATAGGTCGGGGCGTCCACAAACGTGCGAAAATCGACGGGGATCGCCCGCCAAATGTCAGGCTTCATGGCCTTCTCGCGCACGAACGCGATGGCCATCAGGAGATACTGGAGCTTCTCCTCCTTGTTGGTGATGGTCTTTCCGACCGTCCAAATGGCTTCACCCTGCGGACCCATCGTCTGCAGGATGCGGAAACATTTCGATAGCGGGTGCTCCCTATCTGTCTTCGGCGCTGAAGGCTTCATTCTGTTCCATCATCTCAATCGACTGGTAGAGTTGTTCTTGTTCTTCGGTCCACTCGAAGGAATGCATCTGACCGTCCGTGCCCTGATACTGACCCTTGTAGGTTTTCGACGCCTTCTGCAGGATGCCGGTATCCAGCTGGATCTTTCCGAGGTCGACGAGCATGTCCTTTAGCAGACGCATCTCGTTCGACGCATCCTTGAGGATGATGCCCTGCGGCAGCCCCTCCTCCTTCTGGAGAAGCTTGTGCACGCGACCTTTCTGCAGCTGGACGACGCTTTCGAGCTCATCCATGGCGTTCAGGCGGGCGCTGATCTGGGCGATGGAGGCGTTCTTCTGGACGCCAGCTATACGCTCGATCGTTTTGTCCCTGAGCTCGGAGCCGCGATAGCGCGTGAGCGCCTTGGCAATCGCGTCTTCCTTCATTTCGAGCAGGTGGCCATTCTCGTGGAGGCCCCTGGCGATCGAACGAGCAGTCTCGCCGGCCAGCAGTTTGGCTTCCACGGCTTCCACGATTTCGGGACCGAGTGCCTTGAGCTGTCGGAACTCGCCCCCTTTTGTGCTGTATTTCTTCTTTTTGATCCGGATACTCATACCGCCGCGACCTTATCGAGGTGCTCCTTGGTCGGAGCCACGGCGAGACCTTCCGGGAGCGAGGTCTTCGGAGCCTTCTTGAGGATTTTGTCGAGGGCTTCCTTCATTTCTCCTTTTGCAATTGATTGCATTATCTGCCCGACGACGTCGTCAACGGTGCGCTCATTGTCGATGCAGATATCGGAGATCACGTCGAGAGCGTTCATGGTCTTGCCTTCGATACGCAGCCACATCGAGCGCTGGCCGCCGTGGTCGAACACCATAAAGCCGTATGGCAGCGTGTCGCCGTATTTGGTGAACATTTCATTCAGCAGCTTCGACAGGCCGTCGACCGTCTTGATCTCCTCGGCGGCTTCCTTGAACTTTTTCTGCAGGTGCTTATCGGGGAGCGCCTTGGCGGTCTGGTCGACCAGCTTGCGGAACTCGGCTTCTTCCGCGAAACCGAAGGCGTCCTGCAGCACTTCGTCGGTGTAATTTGCGGAGAGCTTGTTGTAGAGGTCGAAGAACGCCTGCGGGTCCATACGACCGCGGATCATGTTCATTCTGACGAGCTGGAACTTCTCGGCTTCCTCGTCGAATTTCGGGTCCATGATGACCGTAACAGGAACAGTCTCAAAGCCCAGGTAGGCCGCGCCATCGAAACGGTGGTGACCGCCGACGATGCGGAATTTGAGGCCCTCGTTCTCAAACAGTGCCGGGAAATACGTCTCAGGGTAGTCCTCTGGCGCTTCATCTACGAGCTTCTGCACAGCCTCGATATCGAGCGGGCGCACGAGGATCGCGTCAGTGATCCCGGTCTTTTCCATGTTGTCGATCAGGAGATCGAACTCTCGCGCCGACATTTTGTTGGGGTTGTCTTCGTTCTTTTCCAACAGTCCCAACGGGAGGTTCAGGCGCAGAAGATTGTTCGTTTTTTCAAGGGCCGTCATGACACCTCCTTGTTCGTGGACAGCAGCGCGGACAAAAATGCCACCCCCGGTCTGAGGGTGGCAATGCAATTAATTGCAATGGCTCAGGTTGTGAACCGTTACTTTTCCAGCTTCGCCGGCTGCGGTCCTCGTTTCTGGTCCTGATACTTCCCGTCGTACCCCTTGTCGTCCGGGTTCAGGATCCGGTGGAACAGCACCTGCACGATGGCCGTCGAGTCATCTATCCGGATCACCTTGTCGGAGTGGTTGGTCAGCTCCAGGGTCAGGTATCCCTTCCAACCTGGCTCGATCACTGTGTTCTGAGCAGCGAGCCCCAGGCGAGCCCAGGTCGATTTGTCATGCACGATGCCGACCAGGTCGGTAGGCATGTCGAACTTCTCCAGCGTCGAGGCCAGTGTGAAGCCACCTGGCGGTATCTCGAGGCGCTGGTCGACCCGAACATCGTAACCACAAAAGCTCACCCCGTAGGTCAGCCCGTTGTAGCGTGTGCGCTCGCAGAATGGTTCGATGATGCGGCGGTTGCGGATTTCTGAGCCGGATAGGATCATGGTGCTTTCTCCATATGCCCGACTTCGACGGAGGCGTCCTTGAAGCCGTGGAACAGCTGCAGGCCGAGCTTGTAAGGGTGGAAGGGAGTCGAGAACGTGATGTTGCGCTCGAGGCGGTCTTCGGGCTTGGTCTTCTGGTCGAGCATGTCGACTTCACCAGACTCGCCCATGAAGCGGAGGCCGTCGAAGATCGTGCGGATCTCCTTGTCGCCCTGCTTGGTCCCGAGAAGCTCGGACAGACGGACGACCATCTTGTTCTCACCGAGGCTCTTGAGCTCCTCGCGCCGGTCCTCGAGCTTCTGCTGGTAGGCGTCGACCGCGGTGGACAGCTTCGAGAACAGCAGGTCTTCCGACATGCGCTTCTGGTAGGTCGGCTTGAACCAGTTCTCCTGCCACTCGACGAACTTCGCGTAGAAATACTCGTAGTCGTCGTAGAGCGCCTTCACGAGGCCAGGCATCTGGCTTGGGCCGTCAGCGAAGAACGGGTAATCCTTGCCGAGCAAGCTCTCATACGACTTGGTCCGGATCGTGAGGACCGGGGTGCCCAGCATGATCGGTTCTATCAGGGATAGAGAGAAGCCGCCACCGTTCGGCATCTTGATGAAGGCGTGCATTTCCTCCTTGACGATCTTCCAGAACTCCTCGCGCTTCGGCATCCGGACGTCCACCAGCTCCTTGTCGAATACGGGAACGACCTTCGAGACCGTGCAGACGACGAGCTTGACCTTGTCGCCCCGCGTCACCCAGGTCTTGATCATTAGGTCATGGATATCGACGATGTTGTTCGCCTTCTCCATGCGCCCGATGTAGGCCAGGCCGAACGGCTTATCGCCGCCCTTCTTGTAGAACTGGTCTGGCGTCTTGACGTGATAGTCCTCGAACTGAGCAGTGACGACGTTCTCCAGCTTGTCGTGGAGAGAGCGCACGAGGGACGGGGCGAAGAACTGGCGGGCCGACCGGACGATCTCCGGCTTCTCATGATAGGAGCAGACCCAAGATCGATCTGAGGCCAGGTGCCCCTCGACCGTCATGCGATCGTGGACGTCCGGGATCATGGTCGGGACGGTGGTCTTGAACTCCATCATCGGCATGTCCTCGATCACCCAGACCTCTTTCTGCCACCACTGCTTGCGGGTGCGAGGGCTGTTCATGATCACGCGGAACAGCGGCACGAGGCCGGTGCGCACGGTCAAGAGGACGTCGAAATCCCAATGCGAGCCGTTGAAGGCCAGGACTTCATCGAACTCCGGGGACATGGTGATGTAATCGCGGACGCGGTCCCGAGCTCGAGGCATGCGCAGATACGAGACATTAGGGTGCTGCGGGTAAAACGCCATTTCCTCGTCTGTGACGACGGTCGGCACGACCCAATAGAAGAACACGTCCGAACGCGCTTTCAGGGTGCGGGTGACGAACTCATGGAACTGGATCGTGGTCGAGCATTTGGCCGGCTCGGCGGTCAGTACGGGGTCGAGCAGGATCTTCAATTCACGATCTCCTTGATGACGAAGGTGACTTCCGCGAACGGGACACCGATTTCGTGGCCGCGCATGGCGCCGAGGATCATTGCTGCGTCAGGCGAGACGCCTCCGACACGACCATCGAACTGCGACTTGTGCGCCCTGAGTGCCTCGATCTTCTTGTTCGCCTTGCGCGTGGATGCGGGGTGGTAGCGACGACCGAACTCTGGCGGCTGGTTCGTGTACTGATTGCCGGGGTATTCGTAGGCGTAGAGGTTCGCCTTGGCGCCACCTGGCCGGAATGCTGTCACTGCGGCGTCGAACAGGACACGGTGGTCCTGATTGAAGGACGGAAGGCAGACATAGACGTTGGTCGCCATGACATGCGCGATCTGCCTCTCGATGAGCCAAACCAGCCCACCGTAATCGACAGCGAGCGCCTTGTTCTCCTTGAACCAGTCGGCAAGGGTGCAGCTCTTGACCCCGAGAATATCCATTGCGGCCTGCGTCTCGAGTACTCGGCTCTGGCCCTCGACGACACTGCCATCAGCCCTCTGGTAGCTGCCGCCCGCGGCGATGACGACATGCACCACGTCGCCCTTGGAGATCCATTTCTGGATGGTGGCCCCTAAGCCAAACTCCGCATCGTCGTGATGCGGAGCCAAAATCAGATGCGTTGCCAATTGCGACCTCCTACCTGGCAAGCTCGACCCAGCGGCCTCTGGACATGATCCAGTCGACAGGGTCGGGTTCGTTTGAAATTAATTGCACAATAGACGGGCTGTCCTTGAAAGACGAGGGGTCCTGAACGAAGCAGGGCACCCGCTTGAACCGCTCGGCCTCGAAATAGCTGGCCGTCCCCTGACCCATGTAGAACGAGGTCATTTCCGGCACGGTTGCTGCCAACCGGCGATCAAGGCGATCGGTCTTGGTCACGCCCTCCCCAACGTCGAAGCACATGTGAAACTTCGCTTCAACTCGCAGTGCATCGCAGATAGCGAAGATCAGTCGCATGTTGAGGGCGGCAATGTTCTCGCCGGGGACCACATTCATCAATTCGTAGACGATGCGCTCGATACGCTTCTTGTACGGCCCAGACACCTGAGCTGCGGCTTTCCACGTCTTGCTGATCCGGCGTGTATCGTTGCCAACATGGACTTGACTGATCGGGCTATCGTCCTTGGCGTCAACCGGGAGAGTCAGCCAGGCGCCCTGGTGCTGGATGCGATTGAGATAGCCGTCCTTAGCCCACTGGACCCCGCACGAGAGCACGAACGTGTCTACGGAAAGGACTTTGTGCCAGAAGCCCGCCCACGGCAGGAACGCTGGCTGATGGCTGGATACGCGCATGGTCACTCCTATTTGCGCACGAGGCTGGCGGCTATGAGCGAGTGAACGCCCAGGAACTTCTCACCGGTCATGTAAGACCACTCGATACCCAGGCCGGCCCGTGCCGCGTATACATTAAGCAGGCCGAGGTCGAACCGATGCCTGATCGTGGGATCGGCCTTGAACCCCCGAAGCCAGTTATACGGCTTACGCAGCATCGTGTGCGTCCTGTTCGGGTTGAGGATGACGATGCGCCCATTGCGCTCCAAGCAGGCCCTCAAATGCGCTAGCGTCTCCACGACGTCTTGCGTGTGCCCGATGACGTGTAGGCAAAAGATCAGATCGAACCTTCCAAGCTGGGCGGGCACGAAACGACCCATTCGCTCGTAGCGAATGCGGTATCCTGTGCTACCGCCCGGATAGCCTTCAGCTCGGGCAATCATCTCAGTCGACGTGTCTACACCCACAGCCAGAGCACCCTTGTCCGCGACCATTCGGCATAGCTTTCCTGGTCCGCAACCGTAGTCCAGCACCTTCAGGTTCTTATACCCCGCGAAGCTCAGGCTGTTCTGCTCAACGACGGATAGCAGCTGCCAAGCCTCATAATCCCAAGATGGTCGGGTCTGGAAATCCTGGACCCGATCCGCGTACTTCACTGCTTCTGATGTATGGCTGCCCAAAGCACTTTCTCCCGGCATTCATTGAGGAAATCGATTTCGCTGCGAATTGCCGCCAGGTAATCCTTGGCCGGCTCTCCGAGCTCTGCGAAACGTTCAGGCCCGCTCACGGCGTGGATCAGATCCATGCAGGGCTGGCCGTAGACGACACGCTCAGCCAGGCACCCGCCTTCTGCGTGGAAGACCCCGCCGAACTGGAGTCGGTCCTGCGTGCCAGACGGCATCAGCTGAACGAACGGTTTCATGACCGCGCTCTCACGGAAGAACTTCTTGATCGCGATCTTGCCTTCCCGCGTGTACTGGTCATATGCCGCGCCCAGGAGCTTCCCGACTTTCGTCGGATACACCTTCTGCTTCACGATCGTGGGCTGCTCGCAGTCGGTCAGCATGTCGTGGATCAGCGGCATCGTCGCGAACATCGCTTCGCCCAGGCGGCTGGCGGTCTTGGCTGCGACATACAGGAGAAACCTCGAGGCGCCCTGCTCGACCATCATGCGGTACAGACCCGTCGGCTTGCGGTCATTCCAGTCCGGAAAGGTGTGACCAGAGTAGCGTTTTGTGCCTGCCAACAGCCAAGCAGCGCACATGCGCTGAGGGTAGGTAAACTCGCTGTTCATCGCAGCTGCAATTAATTGCACATCGGGAGCCTTGGCCCACTCATCTTTGGGAACCAGCTCCTCTCGATCAGCTGTTACCAGCAGGTTCACCGCGGTGCGATCTTTCTCGCCAGCTGCCAGCTCACCCGCCATCCAGATCATGAAGCGGCGCTCGTCCAGCGTCTTACGCCAGTGAGCGTGCCCCATGGCAGCGAGAATGATCCCGACATAAAGGGGATTGCCCATCATGCAGTCCTCGACAGCGATCACACCCAGACGTTTCAGCGTGTGCGATTTGTCCATATCGAAGGCTGCTGAAACTGCGAACCTGGCTTCGTCCGTCAAGCCGAACCGTATCGATTTCTGGAGGCTCGAAATCGTTCGCCACTTGTTGTTTGGGTCCGTCCCGTGCCCGACCTCTGCAGGCATGTAGAACCCTTTGATACGCTGCTCTGCAGCCTTGAGGAACGTGTGCTCGACGGTGTTAACAGCCTCCTTGCTGAACATTCCGTCTTCGATCTCACTTGGCTCTGGAGCAGCCAGCAGAAAATCTGCCAACTGATTGTCCGCGAACGCCTGTCTGAATTTCTCTGCGTAAGTCACCAAAGTACCTCGATCATGGTATTTCGACTTACTGTAGCTGTGAGCCGAGCGGTTACCATTTGTTTTTGATCGCCGCTTCAATGATTGCATTCAGGCGTGACTTGACCAGGCTTGCCGAGCGCAGAGTCGCACACTTCTCCAGTGCCGCCACCATAGACAGGATCTTGTCGGGGACCTGCGTACGGATCGCGGCCTTGCGAAGCCGGGGGACAGAAGTGTCGTTCAGGACCTCCCATTCGTAGGCCAGCTCCTCATGCATCTTCTCGCCGGGGCGAAGGCCAGTGAACTCGATCTTGATATCCTTGTTCGGGGTACGCCCTGCCAGCGTGATCAGCTGAGAGGCGATATCGAGGATCTTCACGGGCTCGCCCATGTCGAGGATATACAGTCCGTACCCACCGCCGCTGGTGCGCTGGTGGTCTGCAGACGACAGGACCAGACCTACCGCCTCCTTGATGCTCATCATGTATCGAGTCATGTCGGGATGCGTGACCGTCACTGGCCCACCCTGAGCTATCTGACGCCTGAACAGCGGGACGACCGAGCCCGAGGAACCAATGACGTTCCCGAAGCGGACTTGGGAAAGGTGGTTCGACTCGATTTTGGCCGCGAGCGCCCTTGTGAACAGCTCTGCCACCCGCTTGGTCTTGCCCATGGTCGACGACGGGTGCACGGCCTTGTCGGTCGACACCAGCACCATACGAGCCCCTGCCCCGATGGCAGCTCGAGCCACGTTGGCGGTTCCCATGACATTCGTCATGACGGCTTCTATCAGGTTGTGATCGTTCTCCAGCAGCGGGACGTGCTTGAGGGCAGCAGCGTGGAAGACGACGTCGATATGATGCGTGTGCATCAGGCTCTCGATCGCATCCCGGTCCCTGACGTCGAGGATGGCTGCCAGCTTCTTCTGGTTCGGTGCGCCCTGCCGGATCGTGGAGTCGATCTCATAGAGGTTCAGCTCCGAATTGTCGGCCAGGACCAGAAGTTCTGGCTGCGATCCGGCGACCTGGAGCGCGAGCTCCGAACCGATCGATCCCCCGGCACCGGTCACGAGGACCTTCATGCCGCGGACGCTGTCATAGAAAGGCCCGTCCGATGGGATTGTCGGACGGGGGAGAAGAAGGGGCAGCGCGAGGTCTTCGTTCAAACCAGCGAGCATTCGACGAGCTCCCCGGCTGTTTCGACAACGGCAGCAATGACTCGATCGACGTCATCCTGGATCATCTTCGAGTGGATCGGGAGGCTCACGACCTGCTTGAACAGGTTCTCGGCCAGCGGGCATTCATTCACGCCGGCTTTCTGCCAGGCTGAGTGCAGGTGCAGGGGAATGAAGTGGACCGAGCACTGGACGCCTCTCTCGGCCATACTTGCGATGAACTCGTCCCGGCGCGGCACGTAGATCTGGTACAGGTGGTACGACGAGCCCACCGGATGCTTGAGCGTGGCGATGCCCGCCTTCTCGAAGGCGGCGTCGTAATCATGGGCCACCTGCTCCCGGAGATAACGCATCATCCAGCTGCGATCGAGCTGCACGATACCCAGAGCCGCCGACAGGTCGGTCATGTTGGCCTTCCAGCCCTCGGCAGCAATGTCGTAGCGCCAGCCGGCCTTTGCGTTCGTGTACCGGTCGAACAGAGACTTGTCGAAGCCGTGCAGGCGCAGCTTGCGGATGCGGTCGGCCAGATCATCGTCGTTGGTCGTGATCATCCCGCCTTCGCCGGTCGTTATGCATTTAGTTGCATAGAACGAGAAGAACGTCGCCTTGCCGGTCGAGCCAACCATGGAACCGTTGGAGTTGCGGGATGGGACGGCGTGAGCCGCATCATGGATGATGGGGATGCCCCGATATTCTTCGAGATAGCCGAGAGCCTCGTACGGGACGCCGGCAAAGTGCGTCGGCATGATCGCCTTCGTGTTCGGCGTGATCAGGCGATCGAGCTCTACTACGCTCATGGCAGGATCGGTGAGAAGGCTGTCGCACAGAACGATCTTGGCCCCGAGGCGATGCGCCATCATGGCCGGCCCTGAGAACGTGTACGCCGGGACGATGACCTCGTCTCCCGGACCGACCCCAAGCGCGTCTAGTATCAGGAGGGCGCCAGCCGTGGCGCTGTTCACCGCGAGAGCGTGCTTAACGCCGATGAAGGCTGCGAACTTTTCCTCAAATTCCTTGGTCTTGCGACCGGTGGTAACCCACCCTGAGCGGAGGCATTCTGAAACGGCTTCAACTTCGCGCTCGGAGATATCGGGTACTGCAAATGGCATGGTGTTCATGGCGCCCTCCTTGTTTTGCAATTAATTGCACAAACATCTAAGAAATGGGAGAGTTAAATCGGCCCAACTCGCGATGAACTACCAAGACCTCTTGCCCGCGGGATCGAAGATAGGCGGCAAGCAGCTCCGCCATTGCTACGGATCGGTGGCGCCCCCCCAGACACCCGAATGCAAGGGAGCCTGTTTCGTTAAGCTTATGGGCAGCGCTATCGAAAATTTGCTCGTACTGAGCGTCTTTCCGAACAAACTCCTGCACGGCCTTGTCCTTCCCGGTCAGGGGGCGCAGCCGCATGTTGTTGTGAGGGTTACGCATGTCACGCACATCGATAACTGCAATGTCGCGAGGCCGGCTGTATTTGAAGCCGAAGGACATAATCTTATACATCACCAATCCCATACTTCTAATGCGGTTATCTGGTCAGCGTCTCGGTCGAGCATCAGCCATTCGCAGCCGAGGCTCTTGGCGAACTGGATAACCTGCCAAAGCTCTACAGGGATGCCAGCCAGCGTCTCTTCGTCAGGCTCTATACCTGTCCACAGGAGCCAGCCGTACACCCCTTTCTCGAAGACGATAGTGCCAGGTATATTGTCTTTGGATAGCCGCTCGGCTGTCGCCTCGGTAACGTGGCCTGTGCTGATCGTCAGCACCTTGTCCATCTGCGGGTGCATCACCTGATCGGTGACGTTGATGCCGTGCTTCTTCAGCACCATGATGGCGAGGTTCAGTTCGTCCTGGGCCTGCAAGGTCTCCAGCGCTTCGGCCCAATCCTTGACCTTTTGAACAGCATCCAGTTCCCACTGCGTGGGTTCGTCCACGCCATCGGTGAGCATCGCGTCATCGAGATAGTTGCCAGCCAAATCGGCCACGTGCCGCAATTCATTAATCGTTGGCTCAGTTACAACTCCCACATTTCCCTCCATGGATTAGTGAAATTAATTGCACGTTACTGTAGCTAAAGGCCGGTTCTGGTCAAGCTTGTTGTCGATAAAAGATCCATGGAAAGGATGCGAGTTACGGCGAGCTTGGAGCGTCGATCGGGGTTCGTTTCGATAGCGGCCTGGCGTTTGAGGCGCTCTTCCCTACTCACCTGCTCCATCGCCTCGAGCTCGTACCCGAGATAGTCGAGGATGCGTTCCATCGTGTCGATTTCGGCTGAAGTCTTCCCCGCCTCGATGCGGCGAAGGGTATTCCGGTTCACCTGTGCGCGGTCTGCCAACACCCGCTGAGATACGCCTTGCTCAATTCTCAGTCGTCGGATCAGCTCTCCCCAAAAGTTATTGCCTGCCATGTCGCCCTCACATTTCGTAAATCTTCGTTGAAGGCTTAGCCTTGAGCCTCGGCAGAACGGTCTCGGCCACCGTATTACCAACCCCAACATAGAACAGGGTCCGGGTGACTTTGCGCTGGCGAGCAAGCTTCTGGAGGTCAGTGACCATGGCCCTGAATGCACCCTTCTTGCGAAAGCTCATTTCGACATAGGCCATGTGGACTTCGAACGTCTCAGAGTCGACGTCATGCTGCCACAGCAGGCAACCAACCAGCTCGTCTCCACTACGGGCGAAAAGAACCTCTGTTTGAGGCGTGATGAGCGGGAAACTGATGCGATCCGGCGTGAAGCCTTCCTGAACCATTTCATTCCAACCTTCGGCAATGATCGCAAATGCCTCGGTGTTCTGCACGTTCTTGCTATAGCCAACGGTTATCACAGACACGCACCCTCCTGGTCGTCGTTATCCTGCAATGCAATTAATTGCATAATCAATAAACATGTTCGTCGTGTTTATCGAGAAAAAACGACAAAAACCCCACAGCAATCGGTGCGAATTTTACACCTATTGCTGCAGGGCTTCTTGACTGTCGCGATAGCTAGCTGATCAGGAAACCTGTTTGAGCCCCACCATCTTGTCTGCCACCCTAGCAACCGACGTGGCCAGATCCACTAACGTGCCGTTGTTGTCGATGATGAACTCGTAGAGACGCGGGTCCGGGCAATCAGCATCTGCACTGTTGCTGGTGATGTGCTTGACGTCTCGCTCGACGAACAGCGTGCGAACCTCTGCCCCGTCCTCAGTGAGACGATCCTTCATCTTGAGCAACAGATTATGTTCCCGTATCGACACGAACATGATCCGGTGACCACTCCCGCCTGCCGAGAAATTGCGGAAAGCCTTTGCAACGCCTTCTGTACGGTAGCTGCAGTGCCTCTCCAGACTGTACCCGACCTCAGCAAGAAGATCGCGGTCATCGTCGGTCTTCTGGCTCACGTCAATATTACTGCGGGCGAGTAGCTCACGAACGGGGTCGATGCTGGAGTAGTTATCTGACCTCCAACCGAAGCCGGTCAGCAGGCCCCGCATCATAGCTATGGCAGTGTCTTTGCCGGCCCCTGCCCTTCCGTTGACGAACACGACTATCTTCCTCATGACGTCTCCATGCAATTAATTGCAAATAGGGCGCCCAGAAGGACGCCCCAAGTTGATCGATCAGGCTGCTTCCTGGATCGAGAATGCTGTCGGCACCTTCTCCGTCTTGAGCTTCGCCTGGTCGGGCAACAGCTTGCGCGCCATGATGGCACGGATACGGGCGTCAGCAGCTTCCAGATCGACTTCGTAGACCTCGGTGAGAAGCAGCAGTTCCTTGAGATGCGCGATGCTGTAGCCTTCGGTCTTGTCGACGATGGCCTTGCGGCGATCTTCCGCTATGCCCGGTTCCTTGGCCTTCAGGAATGCGTCACGAGCAACGGCAGTCGGCAGCGCGATCGTGATGACCAGGTCGAACCGGCTCGGTCGGTTGGCGATACGGTCAGGCAGCTTCTCGAGGTGGTTCGTGGTGGCCACGATCACGACGCCGTCATGCTGGTGCTTGCCGTCGAGCAGATTGAGCAGATGCTCTTCACCGCCGCCGCGGACCACTGCGTCGATATCTTCCACAACGATCATGATTGGACGATCGGCTTCCTGCTTGCGGATCAGGCCGATACCCAAGGCGATAGCCGAGACGTCCTGCGCGAGAAGCACGATACCCTGGAACTTCGTCACGAACAGGTCGATGAGCAGTTCGCTGTTCGAAGTCTTGCCGGAGCCGGGAGGTCCTTCCATGATGATGCCGCGCTTGTGGACGACGCCGCGTTCCTTGTAGCGATCCTTGCGTTGCATGAACTGATCGATCTCGTTCAGCACCTCTTCAGCACCCATTTCCGGCAGAACGATCAAATCGTCTTTCACGACCTTTACCTGGTCGAGATACACGCCGATGCGCTGGCTCGCGCCAACAGAGTACACTCCTGCTGGAAGCTTGTTAGCGGTCGGGGTCGGAACCCAGAACCGACCATGCGAGGTCGCCCACGCGTTCGAGGTTGTCTCGATCTTGAAGTCTTCTCCGTCCATTATCTTCTCCTGTGTCGGTCCTAATTGAGAGTGGGGGTGTTGACCGGATCACCCCCACCGGTCTCGTCAGTTACGACCTGATCCAAGATCTCCCGGAACGAGTCTTCGTCCACGTTTGTGACGGTCATGACGATTGAGGTATCAGGAATATCGTCGGCAGGTATAGCCGCAAGAATGATGACACCCGCACAAGGAAACTCTTCGGCCAAGGCGTCCAATAAGTCCTCCATCCTTGCTGAGAGTGCAGTATTCGAAGCGTATGTCATCACTTTTCCTGAAATTAATTGCACATCTACTTTTCGTTGATGGCCGATGCATTTGCAAGGTTAGTCTCTGCCTCCTTGCAATCAACACTTACTATTTCTGCATCAATACCATTTTCTTGGATCATAGCGGTGAGAATACTGGCAGACGGCGTAAGCATCTCCACCAGTTCGTGCTGGAAGTAATCTTTCAGCGCCCCCACAGCAATCTCCTGAACTGTAATCTCCAACGTCAAGGTAATTACTGCACCACCCAAACATTCACCGCTTTTCATATCTTACTCCATACTAAATTTAAGACGTGCCTGTTTCATGTAACCCTTGGCAATACTATCGCATTGCCGGTTAACCCAGCTCCTTCCTTTTCCGGCTTTGTGTCCTCGCACATGCCTGAGACCCAAACGCTGGTTTTCGGGAACTAGAGCATTGATCACAGCCAATGCCTTCGCCTCCAACGTCGTGGGCTTTGTCGCCGTCGATTTCTGGATTGGGCACCCATCAGGGTGATTATTAACTTCGCAGCTACTGACAGCGGACGCAATTAGGCCAAGTGCCCTCAAGCAGTCGGACTGGACCAGCACTTTGACTCCGTCACCAAGCAAGCCGTGGCAATCCAGGCTCTGCATTGCGTTGGCAATTGCGCATAGTTCTGCCTCAGCTGAGTTTGGTATTGCTCCCTTGAACGCCCCGCCGAAGAGCTTTCCATTAGGCCATCCGGCCTGTTTCGCCCAAGCACCCCATCCTCCTACTTTGGTCGAGGGACAATGAGACGCGTCTACAAATAACGTGATCAATCTGGTCATGCGGGTGGGTATCCCTCCTTGGCTCCCCTCCTATCCAACTCCATCCTGTTGCAATTAATTGCATGACGCGTTGTTAAATGCACGTAACATTTTTGGGGATTGTTGTGGACAACGGTAAACTTTAATCGGGAGGTAGCAAATCTAAGCTGCCTCCCTGAACCTCGACACCAGGACAAACGGAATATGCGTTAGAGGCTGTAACGGTCGACCGCTACCATCTTTAAACCAGCGATTTCTCGTGTGTGTTATAGGCTGTAGCGTACCTCCGCTACCATTCTCTTTCTCCAGCGATAATCCGAGTTTGGCGGCGTCACCGGTTAACCGTGGGTTTTGCGCTTGGAACACATCGTTCGAAACCCGACCATCGAACGACAAACTCAATTGGCAGCAGAAGCAATGATGCGGCAAAGTCCTTCGCGTACGACTGACTTGCTCGTCGCCTGTCCCGCCTGAATGGTGAAGATCGCATCGACACGCGTGCTCTTGCCCTGCGCCCGGGCAGTGACGCGCAAGGTCTGGATCCGGCCCGATCCTGTCGTTTCCTGAAAAGCCTCGATAGAAGCGAGTTGCTTGTTCACCTTGATACCCGAAAACCCTTCAGCGGCAATGGCTTGCGCCAGACGCTGCAAGGCGGCCGAAGACTTCACGCCGGTAAAGCTCTGTGTCGAGCGATAGCTCACGGATGTTACCAGCGGAACGCCATCGGATTTGAAATTCTGTTCGCACGAAGCCGCAAAGCCCACTCCGCCGGTGGCAAGGGTCAACAGACCCGCAAACAGAAACACCCGCATTCATTCCTCCTTCAACCGTGTTCAACCATCGTACTATTAGATCGTCGCAACTGCTTCGCCAACGGGAAGTTGATGCCCATGCGGCAACACTTCACTGGATTGTGGCCGGTGCAGCGACTATATCCGCGCCAGAGCCCGTTTTCCCGGCGAAAAGATATCAACAGGCGACATGACCGTTCTCATCAATCAGCCTCACCCATCCATCGACCCGGCTTCAATCGAAAGACTGGTGACGACGTTCTATGGACGCGCGCGCGAAGATGCAGTTATCGGGCCGATCTTTGCCGATGCGGTCGATGATTGGGATCACCACATCGCGCAGATCGCCGCGTTCTGGTCGTCGGTCATCCTCAAGACCGGCAATTACGATGGCCGCCCCATGGCCCCGCATCTGAAACTGGGACTGAGGAACGAACATTTCGACCGCTGGCTCGACCTTTTCGAGAAGACTACGCGCGAAATCTTTCCGCCGGAAACTGCAATCATCTTCATCGACAGGGCTCGCCGAATTGCCGACAGTTTTGAAATGGCAATCGCTACAAATACGGGACAGATCGCCGCGCCGCGGCATTCGGGCCGTCCTTTTTAACTAAAAGAGCACGCAACTCTTGCGGGCAATGCCACATATCTTGTCATTGAATATTTAACTATATAAGCACGTCTTCAGAACAGGCGGGCCGCAATGCCTCTGCGTCAACAGAAAATAAAGGCTTGCGGGAGCAGAAAAAGCCGGACGCATACTGATGTGTTTGCGATGTTGCTAACATTCGCAACATATCACTTGCATAAAGAGACAGAATTTCGAACAGTTGCCGCAGCTTTTCGAGAGGCTTGAGAGATCGTGCCGTCGCATCAACCCAGACGCGAACCTTCGACTTGAGCGAATAAGCAGGGAGTTAGATTATGAATGAATCCATTCGCGAACTTTTGGCCAAGGTCGGCGGTCTGCCGGGACCGGTGACGGACATTGCCGATGATGCCGATCTTTACAGCGCAGGCCTGTCCTCCTTTGCCTCGGTTCAGCTCATGCTCGGTCTGGAAGACAAGTTCGATATCGAATTTCCGGATCAGTATCTGAACCGCAAGTCTTTCGCGAGCATCAAGGCCATCGAACAGACGATCACCCAGATTCTCAAGGACAAAGAGGCCGCATAATGAATGCCGGGGCGGGAAACAGTCTTTCAGAGCGCGCAGGCCGCGTAGCGGCCATAGCGGGTAAATTTTCCGATAGCGTCGATAAGGAAGGCCGCTTCCCGCGTGAAGCAATCGATGCGATGAAGGCCGAGGGCTTGCTTGGCATTCAGGTGCCGAGCGAACTGGGCGGCGAAAGCGCGGAAATCGACCAGATTGCGGAATTGTGCTGCATTCTCGGTCAGTCCTGCGCATCGAGCGCGATGATCTTCGCGATGCATCACATCAAGCTTTCAAGCCTGGTGGAACACGGCCAGACGGTCGAATGGCATCGGGACTTCATGCGCAAAATCGCAAAGGATCAGCTGCTGCTTGCTTCGGCTACCACCGAAGGCGGCATTGGCGGCGATCTGCGCAATTCGATCTGCGCTATCGAAGTCGAAAGGGACAAGTGTCGTCTGGAAAAGAACGCCACCGTCATTTCCTACGGCACCTATGCGGATGCCATCCTGATCACATCGCGCTCCCATAAGGATGCCGCATCGTCGGATCAGGTGATGACGGTGTTTCTGAAAGACCAGTACACGCTTGAAAAGACGCATGACTGGGACACGCTCGGCATGCGTGGCACCTGCTCGGAAGGGTTTGTGTTCCGTGGCGAGGCCGACAAGGTGCAGATCCTGCCGCATCCTTTCGCGGAAATCGCAGCGCAGTCCATGCTGGCGCAATCGCATACGCTGTGGAGTTCGCTCTGGTACGGTATCGCTGTCGACGCGGTCAACCGGGCGCAGGCATTCGTGCGCGCCGCCGCAAAGCGCAATCCGGGCGCGCCGCAGCCGGGTGCATTGCGTGTCGCCGAAGCCTCCAACATGCTGCAGATGCTCAAATCCGAAATTGTTGCCTGCCTGAAGACCTATCGCGAAGCCAGGCATCATCCCGACAAGCTGGCCTCGATGGGTTTTGCGATTGCGATGAACAATCTCAAGATTGCCGCTTCGCAGATGATCTTGCAGATCATCAATCACGCCATGCTGGTCTGCGGCATCATGGGCTACAAGAACGATACGCCCTTCAGCCTCGGACGCCATCTGCGTGACGCGCATTCCGCGCAGCTGATGATTTCAAACGAGCGCATCCTCGGCAATACCGCCACCATGCTGCTCATCCACAAACAGAACACCAGCCTTTTGGGATAACCTCCATGGATGCTCAGAGATCATTTCTCGACCGGCTTTTCGATTCCGGTCTCCTGATCGACACCGGCGTGGAAGGTCTTTACGGACGCTCCGGCCAGTTCGAAGATGTCATCCAGGCATTTGAACGCCTGATCGACCGTACCGGAGGCGATGACGGCGCCGAGGCAATCCGCTTCCCGCCCGGCATGAACCGCGCTTTCTTCGAAAAAAGCGGCTATATGAAAAGCTTCCCGCAACTGGCTGGCACCGTGCACAGCTTCTGCGGCTGCGAGCTTGACCACGTCAACCTCATCAAATGCATGGATGAAGGCAAGGACTGGACGACGGAACAGAAGGCAACGGACATCGTTCTGACGCCAGCAGCCTGCTATCCACTTTATCCGACCGTCGCCAGGCGCGGGCCGCTGCCGCAGGGCGGCGGGCTTTACGACCTGCAATCCTATTGCTTCCGTCACGAGCCATCGGTGGACCCTGCCCGTCAGCAGCTTTTCCGCATGCGCGAATATGTGCGCATGGGCACTGAAGCCGATGTGATGGCGTTCCGCCAGCTCTGGATCGATCGTGGCACGGAGATGATGAAGAAGGTCGGGCTGCCGGTTGAAATCGACGTCGCCAACGACCCGTTCTTTGGCCGTGCAGGCAAGATGCTGGTAAACAACCAGCGCGACCAGAACCTGAAATTCGAACTGCTCATCCCAATCACCAGCGTGGAAAAGCCGACCGCCTGCATGAGCTTCAACTATCATCAGGATCAGTTTGGCGTGAAGTGGGGTCTCTCACTCGACGACGGTTCGGTGGCCCACACGGCATGTGTCGGCTTCGGGCTGGAACGCATCGCACTGGCGCTCTTCCATCACCACGGTCTGGATGTCGAAATCTGGCCGGAAAACATACGCAAGGAATTGTGGGGCTGATCGCACTCATGCAGGCTGTTTTTCCGAACATCGCGCCCGACCGTTACACGCCGCACGCCTTGCATGCCCAGACGCGTATCTGGCCGGAAACCAACTGCTATGTCGATCTGTGGATCGAAGTGCTGGCAACATTGGGCATCGCCCCGGAAGCCATGCTCGGCTTCACGCTGACGCAGGATTTCGAGGGCGACCAGTTCACCTTCTTCAAGGTGCCGCTGGAAGACCTCGAAGCCCTTTACGGCGTGCGGGCGACGGAGCTTGCAATTTTCGACCGTGTGGAAAGCCATGTCGCCGAGCAGATCGCGCGCGGACGTCTCTGCATGGTCGAAATGGACAGCTATTTCATGCCGGATACGCATGGTGTCAGCTATCGTACTGAACATGGCAAGACCACCATCGCCATCAACCGCATGGATGTTGAAAACCGCCAGCTCGATTATTTCCACAATGGCGGTTTCTACCATCTCGAAGGCGAGGATTTCGATGGCGTTTTCCAGCGTCAACTGACGGATGCCGACCTGCCCTTCCTGCCCTATACGGAATTCGCCAAGTTTCCGAAGCACGTGCCGGACGAAGCCCATCAGCGACGCGTGGCTGCAATCCTTCTGCCGCGCCATTTTGCGCGCAGGCCGAAGGAAAACCCGATCCGTGCCTTTGCAAGCGTGTTCCCCGCTCAGGTGGAAGCAATCGCGGAACGCCCGTTCGGCTTCTTCCACAAATATGCGTTCAACACGCTGCGCCAGCTCGGCGCCAATTTCGAACTTGCGGCAAGCCATCTTGAGTGGCTCGGACAAGGCAAGCGCTTTGCAACGGCGTCCGCAGATGCCCTGCAGATTGCGGAAACGGCAAAGGCGGTTCAGTTCCAGCTTGCCCGTGCCGTCATGCGCAAGAAGTTCGACGCACTGGGCGGAACGCTTCAACCGGCAGCAGATGCCTGGGATCGGCTGATGGCAGCGCTTGCAACGGAACTCGGTCGCGATGCTGCTTGAATTCAATCCGACGACCTGCCCGCTCTCGACCGGCTGGCGGCTCGTTCTCACCGGTCCAGATGCGGCGCAAACGCCGCATGACGCCAGGTCCGGTGAGGTGATCAAGGACGCACCGGTACCCGGCACGGTGGCGGAAGCTCTGGAAAAAGCGGGGCGCTTCGACCGAAACAACCCCCTCCCGCTCGACAATCAGGATGCCTGGTATTTCCTCGACCTAGACGAGGCAGCCGGCCCTGCCATGCTGCATTTGGGCGGGCTTGCCACGATCTGCGATGTCTTTCTCAACGGCGAACTGCTGCTGCAAACCGACAGCATGTTTCTCAAACATGATCTGTCCGTCACGCTGACCGGCAAGGACGAACTTGCGCTGTGTTTTCGCGCGCTCGCGCGCCGTCTCAATCAAAAAGGCCCGCGTGCCCGCTGGCGCACGCAGCTGATGAACACGCAAGGTTTGCGCCTCATCCGCACGACCGCGCTCGGCTATATGCCGGGCTGGTGTCCGGAAGTCCAAGCGGTGGGACCATGGCGTCCCGTCACAATCAGCCGCGCCCATACCGAAGCCATTTCAGGCATCACCATCCGCGCAAGATTGACCGAAAGCGGCAATGGAGAACTTGAAGTCAGTTTTATTTATAGCGGCAGCGCCGGAACGCTGGTCCTCCATTGCGCTGGGCAACAGGCCATTTGCGAGCGCCAGACCAGCGGCGAGTGGACTGCGAAGCTGACGCTCCCCAATGTTGAACCATGGTGGCCGCATACGCATGGTAATCCGGCGCTTCACGCCGTTGAACTTTCGCTCGACGGCGAAATGCGCCTGCTCGGGCGCACGGGCTTTCGCCGGATCGAGGTCGACCGCGGGCCGGACGGTAAGGGATTTGCGCTCAAGCTGAACGGCGAAAAGGTTTTCTGTCGCGGTGCCGTATGGAGTTCTGCGGATATCGTCCGCCTTCCCGGCACACGCAGCGATTACCAACCGTGGCTGAAGCTCGCACAGGAAGCGGGCATGAACATGCTGCGGTTAAGCGGCATCACCGCCTATGAGACGCCGGATTTCTACGCACTTTGCGATGAGCTTGGCATCATGGTGTGGCAGGACTTCATGTTCGCCAATTTCGATTATCCGGTGAAAGACGAGGCATTTGTCACGAAGGTGCAGGCAGAAGCGTCACAGCTTCTTGCTGCCATCGGACCGGCGCCATCGCTGACCGTGCTTTGCGGCGGCAGCGAAATCTACCAGCAGGGCGCTATGATGGGCCTGCCGGAGACGACATGGAAAGGCCCGCTTACCGAGGAAATCCTGCCGGCTATCGCAGGCAAGATTTGCCCCGACATTCCCTATGTGCCGAATTCGCCCTGCGATGGCGCCCTGCCCTTCATCAGCAATGAAGGCGTCAGCCATTATTACGGCGTCAGCGCCTATTGCCGCCCGCTGGAAGATGCGCGCCGGGCGGAAGTGCGCTTTGCAACCGAATGTCTGGCCTTCGCCAACGTGCCGGAAGCACGCACGCTGAAAATCCATCTTGATGTGCCGCCTGTGCACGATCCGCGCTGGAAGGCACGCGTGCCACGCGATCGCGGCGTATCCTGGGATTTCGAGGATGTGCGGGATAGCTATCTGGAGATGTTATACGGTTACGATCCCGCGCGGTTGCGACGCGAGGATGTGGAACAGTATCTCCACCTCTCCCGTGCCGTCACGGCGGAAGTGATGGAAGCGACTTTTGCCGAATGGAGACGTCCGGGAAGCACCTGTTTCGGCGGGCTTGTCTGGATGTTTCAAGACCTTCTGCCCGGTGCCGGGTGGGGCATGATCGATGCGGCGGGCGAACCCAAGCCGTCCTGGCACGGCCTCAAGCGTGCCTTTCGTCCGCAACAGCTTGCCTTGACCGACGAAGGCGTCAACGGCCTTGCGATTCATGTTCTGAACGAACAGGCAGAATCCGCTGATCTTTCGCTTGAATTAGCTTGCCTGCGCACTGGTTCGCAGCCGGTGGTTTCCGGTCGCCGCGATCTTTCGATGGGAGGTAGTTCAGCGATCACCATTCCGTCAACTGATCTGTTCGGCGCGTTCTTCGATGTCACCTACGCCTATCGTTTCGGCCCTCCGGCGCATGACGTGACGGTGGCGCGACTGAAACGTAATGATATTACCATCGCCGAGGCGTTTCACTTTCCGCTCGGACGGACAAAAGCCTTTCACGACGCCGCCATCGAAGCCGTGATTGTGGAAGAGAACGGGAACTGGTTCCTTGATCTCAAAACACCGGTTCTGGCCCAATCCGTCAGCATCGATGCGGGCGACTGGCGCCCAGCCGACAACTGGTTTCACCTCGCCCCCCACGGGACGAAACGCGTCACGCTTATCCCGCGCAACGAAACACCGGAAAAACCGTCCGGCGAAATTCGTATCGCCGGTTCGTCCCGGATCGTCTGGTTCTGACTATTTCAGGGCCAGGGAACGGATCGCGTCGATATAGATCTTGCGTGAATGTTCCGGTGTCAGATTGTGATCGGCATCGGGAATGATGGCAACCGACACATTGTCGAAGCCTTGCACGCCGCTGCCTGCCTGATCGAAATAGAAATTGAAATGTTCGCGCCCGGGGTCCTTTTCGGCATAGACCAGCGCCAGCGGCACATCACGCTGTTTCAGTTCGTCAAAAGCCGAATAGACCGCCCGCCCTTCCGCTGTGCGGCTGCGCAAAAGCTTGCGTGCCAGGCCCCGAATGCGCCCGGCCACCCCGCGTGTGAGGTTGCGCAGTATGGCGCGGATATCCAGTTCGCCACGGAGCAGGCGCTGGAACGTTTCGGCGCGCAAGGCTCGGCTGCCGTAATCCTCCAGCGTGCGATTGCCTTCGCGAAGAGCCTCGTCGATCGAGCGTCCCGGCGCCCAGTAGAAGGTGACGGGATTGACCAGAACCGCGCCGGAAATGCGCTCGTCCTTGAGGGCCGTGTTAAATCCCAGGAACGCGCCGCTGCATCGCCCGGCAACAACCGGACGCCCCCAGCCGAGCGCGTCGAGATAGTCGAGAGCTTCTGCAACATCGGCCTCGGGGCCGTGGGTGTAAAGCACCTGTTCCGGCATGCCGGGATTGGGTGGGCTGTCGCCCGCATTTGCAATATCAAAGCGCAGCGAAGCGACGCCTTCCCGTGCGAGCTTGCGCGCCATATCGACGGTCGTGCCTCCCCATCCAACGCGACGGTCGTAGGATGAGGAAAGGAACATGACCGTCCTCCCCTGCTGTTTGTCAGAAGGGGTACAGAGAACACCTGAAAGCCGGTTTTCGGAACCGAAAGAAACAGGCGTTTCGATAAAACCGTCGCCCCGTAACGTGCCGCCAAGAGCGCTTTCGTCCGGCTTATTTTGTGCAGGCGTGGAACCTGCCAGCCCGGCCACCCAATCGACAAGCCGGCCAGCTACCTCCAGCGGCAGGCGCGAGATGACGGGGTTGGAAATCAGCTTGTCGTAATCGGCGAAGGCCTCAACCGTCACGTCGCTGCCAAGCTTTTCCAGATGGGCCGCCAGTTCTGCATCGTTGGGGCGATCCGTTCGCGCCAACAACAGGCACCGGGGCGCAGGTTTTGCTTCCAGCGACAGGAGATTGATCTTCTTCACATCGGCGGCTACTTCCGGCTGCATCGTCAGGGAGGCGATGGAAACGCCGTTCCTGATCCTCTGCTCGTCCGTCAGTCCGAGATCGGCATCGACCATGCTCGACCAGACTGCCAGTTCACGCGTGTAGAACCGTCCGGAGATAACAGGTGCCAGAAGCGCCAGGGCCGCAACGCCGTCGATCTGCGATGCCGTTTCGGCAGCAACGGCTCCTCCAAGGCTTTGCCCGATGATAACGACACGGCTAGCCCCCGACAGAGCGCGCGCTTTCCGGGCGGCCTCGACCAGCGTATCGCGCCAGAGACCCAAACCTTTGGAAAAATCGATGTCGTCGCGCCCGTCGCCGGTGCCCGGCCAGTCGAAACGGAAGGAACTTATGCCCTGCGCTGCAAGTCTGTCCGCGATGATGCGCCAGAACTTCCGCGTCGTACAGAGTTCCTCCAGCCCCCAGGGGCTTGCAAACAAGACGACCGTATCCAGAGCTTCACCAATGGGCCGCTGATAAAGCCCGAGCGTATCGCTGAAGATGAGAGGGCTGGCGGCAGACCGGACGGTATTTGCCGATTGCCTGAAGGATGTTGCGTTTTCCACCCTGTCATCCATGCCCGATGCATCCCCAATCTCAGAAGTACCCTCTGCAATAATGGAAATCGTGCCCGGCACAAGGATTTATCGCACTGATTGAAAAAACATAACCCCGCCGCGCGTCGAGCGCGGCAGGGTTGCAACAGGTGAAGCTGAGTAAAATCGCTCCTGGAAATGAGAAAGATCAGGCCGCAGGCTTGGTCTTTTCGCCTTCCAGCAGCTTCTCGTGGCGCAGCAGCATGCCGTAGAGATCGCGCGGCTCGTCGGGGTCTGCAAGCAGGTCCAGTTGCTCATAGAGGCCGGTATCCTTCAGCTTGTCGCGCACATAGCGCAAGGCGGAAAAATCTTCCGTGGCGAAACCAACGGAGTCGAACAGCGTGATCTGGCGGGCGTCCTTGCGACCGGTGATCTTGCCGGTGATGACTTCCCAAAGCTCATTGACCGGATAATCTTCCGGCAATTGCTGGATTTCGCCTTCAATGCGGGTCTGCGGCGGATATTCGACAAAGATGTCGGAACGGCGCAGGATATCGCCGTGCAGTTCCGTCTTGCCGGGGCAATCGCCGCCAACCGCATTGATGTGCACGCCGGCGCCGACCATGTTGTCGGTCAGGATCGTCGCATTGGCCTTGTCGGCGGTGACAGTGGTGATGATATCCGCGCCTTCGACAACCTCTTCAATCGTCTTGCAGGCGACGATGTCGAAACCGGCACCCCGCAGGTTGCGAATGCACTTGGCGGTGGCTTCCGGATCGAGATCGTAAAGACGAAGCTTGTCGACGCCGAGCAGCGCCTTGAATGCCAGAGCCTGGAATTCGCTCTGCGCGCCATTGCCGATAATGGCCATCGTGCGGGAGTTCTCACGCGCCAGATGCTTTGCAGCAACTGCCGAAGTCGCAGCAGTGCGCAGCGCGGTCAGGATGGTCATTTCGGTCAGCAGCATCGGATAGCCGCTGCCCACATCGGCCAGCACGCCGAAGGCGGTGACGGTCTGGAGACCTTCACGCGTGTTTTTCGGATGGCCGTTCACATATTTGAAGCCGTAAAGCGTACCATCGCTCGTCGGCATCAGCTCAATCACGCCTTCCTTCGAGTGCGACGCCACGCGCGGCGTCTTGTCAAAGTTTTCCCAACGACGGAAATCTTCTTCGACATAGTCGGCAAGTTCCTTGAGGAAGGTTTCCACGCCGACGGACAGCACCAGCTTCATCATATGATCGACGCTGACGAAGGGGACGATATTGAGGTTGGGTTGGGTCATCATTGCTCCTTGAGCATGTTTCAATAACTAATCGTCGGGCGGTCCATGACACTGCGGCCAAGCAGGCTCGCCATCAGGTCCACCATGACGGTGGCGGTACGTCCGCGTTCATCGAGAAAGGGATTGAGTTCGACGAGATCGAGGCTCGTCACCAGCCCGCTGTCGTGCAGCATTTCCATGATGAGATGCGCTTCGCGGAAGGTTGCGCCGCCCGGGACCGTGGTGCCGACGGCAGGCGCGATGGACGGGTCGAGGAAATCGACGTCGAGACTGACATGAAGAAGGCCGTCTTCGGCTTTCACGCGCTCAAGGAAGCGGCGCAGCAAGGCCGCAACGCCGTGCTCATCGATCAGGCGCATATCATAGACGGCGACTTCGGTTTTCTTGATTGCTTCCCGTTCCGCCGGATCGACGCTGCGAATGCCGAGCATGCAGACGTTTTTTGGATCGACCGGCGCGGCGAGCGTCGGGAAATAGCCTTCGAAGCCTTTCTGGCCGGTGTAGTAGGCGACGGGCGTCCCGTGCAGGTTGCCGCTGGTTGTCGTTTCCAGCGTGTGGAAATCCGTGTGGGCATCGAGCCAGAGCACGAACTGCTTGCGTCCCTTTTCAGCCGCACGGCGCGCAATGCCCGGAACGGTGCCGGCGGCAAGAAGGTGATCGCCGCCGAGGAAGATCGGGAAACCGTCCGCACTTTCGCGATAGGCGGCTTCGCTGATTGCCTCGATCCAGGCAACGGCATGGGGCAATGCCTTGATTGCTTGGTTCGGATGCTCCAGCGGGCGCTGGACAGCCGGTGCGAGATTGCCGAGATCGGTAAACTCGTGGCCGAGTTCCTCGATAGCCGAAGCAATGCCCGCGGCACGGTAGGAATCGGGGCCCATATTGCAGCCCACGCGGCCGGTACCTTCCTGAACGGGCAGTCCCAGAATCTTGCAATGCATAAAGTGGAGTCCTTCTGAATATCCAGATCAAGATTCACCATTTACGCTTGGCGATGTGAAGCAACCGGATTGGCAATTTTATCGGTTTGGTTTATCAGAATGTCGGTTTGGCTTTTCAAAATGGAGAAAGCATGGACGATCTGGATGAAAAGCTGATTACGCTTTTGCGCCATAACGGGCGACGCAGCATTTCTGATATTGCTATCGATCTCGGTGTTTCGCGGGCAACTGTCCGGGCTCGCATGGAGCGGCTGGAAAATTCCGGCGATATCATCGGCTATACCGTAATCCTGCGCTCGGATGCTGTCGATCTGCCGGTGCGCGGCATCATGATGATCGAAATCGAAGGCCATGTGGCCGACCGTGTGGTCAAGGCGCTTGGCGGCTTTTCGGAAATATCGGCAATCCATACCACCAATGGCCGCTTCGATCTGGTGGTGGAACTGGGCGCTGCCACGCTCACCGATTTCGACGCCGTCCTGCGCCGCATCAGGCTGGTGCCCGGCATCAAGGCCAGCGAAACCAATCTGCTGCTGGCCACACCGCGCTCGACACGAGCAAGGCTCTGATAACAAAAACCCGGCATTTCGCCGGGTTTTGTATTCTCCTGATCAGGCAAGCACGGGATAATCCGTATAACCCTTGGCGCCACCGCCATACATATGCTGCTGATCGAGTTCGTTCAGCGGCGCATTGTCTTTAAGGCGACGCACGAGGTCCGGATTGGCAATGAAGGGCTTGCCGAAAGCCACGACGTCGGCGCGACCGCTTTCGACTTCCTCTTCGGCAAGCGCGCGGTCGTAACCATTATTGACCATCCACGCCGCCTTGCCGCCCGCATCGCGATAGACCTGCTTGAGACGCGCATAATCGAAGGGCTGCGGTCCCTGCTGGAAATCGCGCGGACCACCCGTCGCGCCTTCAATGATATGGATATAGGCCAGACCGTATCCCGCCAGTTTCTCGACCACATAATCGAACAGCGGCTGCGGATCGGGATCGGAGGCATCATTGGCTGGTGTGACCGGCGAAAGACGGATACCGACTTTGCCTGCCCCCGCCGCCTTCGTCACGGCGTCGACGACTTCAAACAGGAAACGGGCGCGATTTTCGATCGAGCCGCCATATTCATCGGTACGGTGATTGCTGCCCGAACGGAGGAACTGGTCGATCAGGTAACCGTTGGCCGCATGGATTTCCACGCCATCGAACCCCGCCACTTCAATCGCATCCCTTGCAGCCTTGCCGTAGGTGGCGACGATTTCCGGCAGTTCGCTCTTGTCCAGGGCACGCGGTTCGGAGGTCGGCGCGAAGCCGCCCGTGCCGTCCGGTTGAACGAGATAGGTCTTCGACTTGGCCGTGATCGCGGAAGGCGCGACCGGCTGGCCACCATTCGGCTGCAAGGTGGTGTGTGAAATGCGTCCCACATGCCACATCTGCACGACGATCTTGCCGCCTGCGCTATGCACGGCGTCGGTCACGCGCTTCCAGCCAGCGAGCTGTTCAGCGGAATAGAGACCCGGAACATCGGCATAGCCCTGTCCCTGATGGCTGATCGGCGTTGCCTCGGTGATGATGAGGCCGGCACTCGCGCGCTGTTCGTAATAGGTGACGTTGAGGTCGTTTGGCACGGCGCGCGGCGAACGATTGCGCGTCAGGGGGGCCATGACGATGCGGTTTGCGAGCTTGAGATCGCCTACGGTAACGGGATCGAACAATGAAGCCATGGATACATTTCCTTCAAATGGGAAAGATTGGGCAAGTGGGAGAGGTCGGTTTCAGGATGGATTAAAGATCGGAGAGGGCTTTGACGAAGGCGGCTATCGCCTCCTCGTCGCGCTTGTAGAAAGTCCATTGCCCGACGCGGTGGGGCGTTATCAGCCCCGCTTTGGTCAATACGGACAAATGGGCGGAAACGGACGACTGGGAGAGGCCGCACCGTTCGAACTGGCCCGCGCACACGCCCATCTCCAGAGGCATGTGCTGGCCGGAGAAATGATTCTCCGGCTCCTTGAGCCAGCTCAAAATGTCGAGACGCACAGGATTGGCGAGCGCTTTTAATATCTCGTCCAGAGGTATAGGCTGAACATCCGACATCGCAGTCACCTCGCTGATCTTCCAATGCGTATCGTCATTACCCGATATAAGTATTGTTAAAATCCGATTTAAAAAGGTGCAGGCAGTTCACATCGCCGTGAACACGAACGCTGACGCCTTTCCTGTGGAACATCGATACTGCCTTGATTGCGCCGAACCGGCATCCGACTATGTTCGGCGTGACTATTAAGAAATGGAAGTTACATGGCCGATATTACCAAGCGCATTGCCGGGATCATCGCGGCGGAAATCAACGCAAAGCCGGATCAGGCGCTCGCCGCCATCGGCCTGCTGGACGAAGGCGCGACCGTGCCTTTCGTCGCCCGCTACCGTAAGGAAGTCACCGGCGGCCTTGACGATACGCAGTTGCGCCAGCTTTCCGAACGCCTCGCCTATCTGCGCGAACTGGAAGCCCGTCGCGCTTCGATCCTGGAATCGATTGGCGGTCAGGGAAAACTGACGCCTGAGCTGGAGCTGAAGATCGCAGGCGTCGCAACCAAGGCCGAGCTTGAAGATCTTTATCTGCCCTATAAGCCGAAGCGCCGCACCAAGGCGGAAATCGCCCGTGAGCGTGGCCTCGGTCCGCTTGCCGAGGCCATTCTGACGGACCGCAAGCTTGTGCCTGTCGAAATCGCGGCGCAATACATCACCGCCGATGTTCCCGACGTAAAGGCAGCGCTCGATGGCGCACGCGACATCATTGCCGAAGGCTTTGCGGAAAACGCCGAGCTGATCGGCAATCTGCGCAACTATCTCAAGGAACGCGCAGTTCTCCGCTCCCGGGTTGTCGAAGGCAAAGAGGCCGCTGGCGCGAAGTTCTCCGACTATTTCGACCATTCCGAACGTTGGGCAAATGTTGCGGGCCACCGGGCCCTCGCCATGTTGCGCGGCCGCAACGAGGATTTCCTGTCGCTCGACATCGAGATCGACGCCGACGATACCTCGCCTGTGAAGCCGGTCGAACGCAAGATCGCCGCCGCCTATAATATCGGCGGAACGCTTCCCGGCGACCGCTGGCTGATGGAAGTTGCAGGCTGGGCATGGCGCGTGAAACTTTCGCTGTCGCTCTCGCTCGATCTGATGCGCGACCTGCGCGAGCGTGCCGAAGAAGAAGCCATCAATGTCTTCGCCCGCAACCTCAAGGATCTGCTGCTCGCAGCGCCTGCTGGTTCGCGCGCCACGATGGGGCTTGATCCGGGCATCCGCACCGGGGTCAAGGTAGCGGTGGTCGATGGTACGGGCAAGTTGCTCGACACGACGACGGTCTACCCTTTTCCGCCAAAGAACGACGTGAGCGGCACACAAGCCGAACTTGCAAGCCTGATCCGCAAGCATAAGGTCGAATTGATCGCCATTGGCAACGGCACCGGCAGCCGCGAAACCGAACGGCTTGTCATCGACATGCTTTCCGACATGCCGGCACCAAAACCGCTAAAAGTCATCGTGTCGGAAGCAGGCGCTTCGGTCTATTCAGCATCCGAAACCGCAGCCGCCGAATTCCCGCAGCTCGACGTGTCGCTGCGCGGCGCAGTTTCCATTGCGCGGCGTCTGCAGGACCCGCTGGCCGAGCTCGTTAAGATCGAGCCAAAATCCATCGGCGTCGGCCAGTACCAGCACGATGTCGATCAATCCCGCCTGGCGCGTTCGCTCGATGCAGTGGTCGAAGACGCCGTGAACGCGGTCGGCGTCGATCTCAATACGGCTTCCGCTTCACTGCTGGCGCGTGTTTCGGGTCTGGGAAAGTCGCTCGCCGAAGCAATCGTGGCGCACCGCGATGAAGCCGGAGCCTTCAAGAACCGCAAGGAGCTTTTGAAAGTCGCACGGCTCGGCAACCGCGCTTTCGAGCAATGCGCGGGCTTCCTGCGCATTTCCAACGGCACAGAGCCGCTCGATGCCTCCTCCGTTCACCCGGAAGCCTATGGCGTCGCCAAGAAAATCGTCGCCGCTTGCGGTCGCGATGTGCGCAGCCTCATGGGCGACAGCGCAGCGCTGAAGGCACTTGATCCGCGTCTTTTTGTCGATGAGCGTTTCGGTCTGCCGACCGTGCGTGACATCATTGCCGAACTTGACAAGCCGGGCCGCGATCCGCGTCCGGAGTTCAAGACTGCGACCTTTGCCGATGGCATTGATGACATCAAGGACCTGAAGCCCGGCATGTTGCTTGAAGGCACCGTGACCAATGTTGCGGCCTTCGGTGCATTCGTTGATATCGGCGTGCATCAGGACGGACTTGTCCATGTTTCGCAGCTTGCGGACCGTTTCGTCAAAGACCCGCATGAAGTAGTCAAGGCTGGTGATGTGGTGAAGGTGCGCGTGACGGAAGTGGATGTGCCTCGCAAGCGCATCGGCCTGACGATGAGAAAGGACGGAGGCGAAGCCCCTGCCCCACGCGGGAATGCAGGCCGAGATCAACGGCCCGCCAAGAACTTCACACCGCAACGCAAACAGGAGCAGCCATCGACCGGCGGCTTCGGCGCAGCATTGCTGGAAGCTATGAAGAAGAAATAGAAAACAGCGAACGGCTTTTACGACCTTATGTAAAAGCCGTCAGCTTGCTGCTGGTTGCAAGGGGCGATGGATTTGCCCTGAAATCCTTCGACCAACGGCGATCATCGGCTTTTCCACATAGCGATATGTTAAGATCGAAACCACGAAGGATGCAATCACGCACAATGCCATTGTGATAAGATCGCTTATAGCGCCTGTCGGCGGCAGGAACAGGTAGATCGTCCAGCAGACCGGAACGTGAAACAGATAGATCGAATAACTTATCTCACCGGTCGAGGATAAAAGCTTGGATTGCGGTCTCATCGTCCAAAGTGACAGAAGAAAGACGGAATAAGCAGCAAGATAAGATGCAATGACAGGCAATTTTCCCACGATGAAAAACGTGTCGTTTCGAGCGAGGGAAAAGTCTCCAATTGAGACAATGATGCCCATTTGTACAATAATCAGCACCAGAGCCGCCGATAAGGTGCCCCTTTCTTTCTCAATGACGGTAAGACGAAGCAACAATCCGCAAAACAGGAAGGATAGATGAAGCCCGATATAGACAACGGGCAGGTTGATGCCGAGAGAACGTAGCAGAAACGGTCCACCCGTTGAAAGCGCCAACAATAATCCGGCAGCCAAGATCAGCATCGGTTGGCGCAAAATTCCAGCCATGAAGGCCACGGCGATCAAGATATAGAAGATTAGTTCGATGAAAAGCGTCCAGTAAACGCCAGAAAGCCAAGGCTGTCCGAATGCATTCGCCGCCATTGTCGCATTGGCTAGCAGCGTTTTCAGTTCAGGGGCACCGCCTGTAAACACCAGATAACCATACATGAAAATCAAAGACAGCCAGAACGCCGGGTAAAGACGGAAAAAACGTCCGATTGCAAATCGTCTGATCGGCTGGAGCTGGTCGCTCTTGATACTGAAAGGCACCACAACACCGCTGATCAGGAAAAACAATACAACGCCAAAACGGCCAAAATCGAAACTGGAAATTATTGAGTTAAGAGAACCAATCAGGGTCGTATTCTGATTTGACGCCTCTCGGAGAAAGTCGCCAAGAATGTGATGAAACAAAACTGATATAGCCGCGATTGCACGCAAGCCGTCGATATTGGAAAACCGCCCTGCCCCCATATTTCTCCAGAGCCCCCACACGAAACATCGTATCTGGCATATATCAGTATATTTTACACTACAAGTTGAATATCCTAAATCTTGTTACCTATCGGAAAGCCGGTTGAGGCTTTTCTCACCGGCATGTCAGCGGTGGGAATGATCCAGCCGTTGCGGATGGCGATGCGCACTTCGTCGCCCTCTTCCAGCCGCACGGGATCGCGCACCTCGAAATGCAGGTGAATATCCGGCTTCGCGACCGGCGATGCCTCAATGCGCGAACCGCCGCCCCGATAAACCGAGCGCTTGACCCGCACGGGAATGCCGCCGGTTTCGGTCAATGTCAGGTCCTCTGCCCGAACGCAGAGCTGCGCATTGGCGCGTGGCATTTCCGTGCCTGAACAACGCACCTGTGCGCGGCTGCCCAACACCAGCGCCTCGCAATGGCCACGTTCGGCAAAAGAAAGCACCTCCGCAGGTAATACCATGCCGTGGGCGATGAAGGAGGCCACCATTTCGCTCGCCGGCTCCTCATACAGTTTGCGTGGCGTGTCGAACTGCTGGAGCCTGCCATGATCCAGCACCGCAATCCGGTCGGCGAGCGCCATGGCCTCAGCCTGATCGTGAGTGATATAAATGATCGTGGTACCCGTGCGCTTGTGAAACGCCGCGAACTCGTCTTCCATCGAAGCACGCAGATGCACGTCGAGATTGGCGAGGGGTTCGTCGAAAAGGACGAGAGACGGTGCAGCCACCAGACAGCGAGCCAGCGCAACACGTTGCCGCTGACCGCCCGAAAGATTACCTGGGCGTCGATCACCGAAACCGGCGAGATCAACGAGCGCCAGCGCCTCGTTAACTCGGCGTTCGCGCTCGGCCCTGGCAACCTTTGCCACCCGCAGACTGTAACCGACATTCTCGGCCACGGTCATATGCGGCCAGAGCGCATAGTTCTGAAAGACGATACCGACCTGCCGCTTTTCGGGCGGCACGCTACCGCCAATATGAGAAACGCGGCTGTCACCAATGTGGATTTCACCGCCATCGACATCTTCAAATCCCGCGATCATGCGAAGAAGCGTGGTCTTGCCGCAGCCCGAGGGTCCGAGGATGGCAACAAACTCGCCATCCTTCACATCGAGAGACACGCCGGACAAGGCCTGAAACTCATTGAAGGTCTTGGAAACAGAAGCGATTTTCAGTCGCGCCATGGCAGCACTCCGTTTGGAAGACGCCGCGCAAACAGATTGGTTGCAAGCATCAGCATGAATGTCACCGCAACAGCCAGCATGGAGATGGCTGCTGCATAGGCGGAATCGCCCGCCTGTTCGAAAGAAAACATCACCACGCCCAGCGTTTCCGATCCCGACGCCCAGAGAAGCGCTGAAACCGTCAACTCACAGAAAGCGGTCATGAAGATGAGCACGCCGCCCGCAAGCGTCGCCGGTGCGACGAGGGGAAATATAATGGTCCGCAGGCGATAGAAAAGCCCCGCGCCTGCAACACGCGCGGCCTCCTCCATCGCACGGTCGATCTGATGCAACCCGGCGACCGTCGGCCGCAGAGCCAGCACGAAGAAGCGCGCGAGATAGGCAAACAGGATGATCCAGAGCGTGTTGTAAAGACTGACGCCAATCACCGGCAGCGGTTTCAAAAACAGAAGCAGACAGGCAATCGCCAGCACCACGCCCGGCAGGGCATACGGCATTTCGGCTGCAAAATTGAGGATCGGCGTCCAGCGACGCTTGCGCCATGCCAGCATATAGGCAAGCGGAACGGCGATCAGGACAGCGAAGAACGCTGCCGACAGTGACAGGACCACACTATTGCGAAACGCGCGCGCGGCACCGGCATGTTCCATAAGGACGAAGCGGAAATTTTCGACTGTCGCGGTCGCAAAGGTCAGCGGCACGCCGTAAGCCGGAACCAGAGCGGAAAGCGTGAGCCCGATCAGCGGCAGGAAGAGTACGACCACGATCAGCAGCCAGGCGGAGGCTTCCACCGGCACGCGCCAGCGGCCAAGCGCAAAGGGAGCGGCTGGCAGAGACGTCGAGACAATGCGGAAATCACGTCTGCGGGACGCATATTCCTGCGCAGCAATGCCAGCCATGGCAATCAGGCCGATCAGCACGGACAACACGGCGACGCCCGAAAGCACAGACGGTCCGCCGCCCGCAAGACGCTGATAAATCAGCGTCGGCAAAACCAGATAATTCGACGGTATGCCGAGAAATGCCGGAATGCCGAAATTCCCCACGCAGGAAACGAAGGCCAGCGCGGCAGCACCGATAATCGACGGCGTCATCAGCGGCAGGATGATGGTGCGTAACACGGTCCATTTTCCGGCACCGGCGCTAAGTCCCGCTTCCACCAGTTCGCGTGGCAGTTTGCGCAAACCTGCGCGCACGATCAGGAAAACCAGCGGGCCGTATTGAACGCCCAGCAAAAAGATGATGCCCCAGACGGAATAGAGCGGATTCCGGCTGCCAAGCGGCGGCGCCATCCCCACAATCTTGAGGAACTGGCTTGATGGCCCGAAAAGCTGGAGCCAAGCCAGCGCCGTTACCTGCGGAGCGATCAAAAGTGGAGTGACATAGAAAAGCACGAAGACATTGCGGCCGCGCATGTTTGTCAGCCCGACGAGCAATGCCGCGACAATGCCGAACACCAGCGCCAGCAGGGTCCCGCCAATGCCGATCTGCAACGAATGCCATGTCGCAACCCAGGTCGACTGGCTTCCGAGTGTCTCCACCAGCGCCGAAGTCGAAAGCTGCCCCTGCGGCGCGACCAGTTCGACCAGCAGCCTGCCCATCGGCAGAAGCGACAGAACCGCCACGATCAGTGTTATGCCAGCAATCAGGGCCGCATCGCGGCCCTGAAGGTCTCTCATGATGCGCATCGAGATGCCTTATCCGCCAAACAGCTCGGAGAACTGCTTCTTGTCGACATCAGTCTGATCGAGAACCTTCTGGGTGTCGATAGACATGATGTTGATCTTGGTGCCTTCCGGCAGCCAGGCAGGACGGCCAACACCTTCCTTGGCAGGCAGATAACCCTGCTCGAGCGCCAGCTTCTGGCCGTCATCCGACAGGATGAAGTCCACGAACTTCTTCGCGCCGTCGACGTTCTTGGCGGTTGCCATGATCGCGACCGGTTCGGTCACCGCGGGCACGCCTTCCGACGGGAATACGAACTCAACCGGCGAACCCTTGGCCTTGGCGTTGAGCGCCATGAAGTCCACCAGGATACCGTATGGCTTTTCGCCGCTGGCGACAGACTTCAGCACTGCGCCATTGCCTTTGACGCTCGCCAGTTCGTTGGCCTTGAGGTTCTTGAAGTAATCCCAGCCCAGATCCTTGTTGAGCGCGAAGCCGCTCAGCAGATAGGCGGCAGCGCCGGAGTAAAGCGGGCTCGGCATGACAACCTGACCCTTGTAGTCGGCCTTGGCAAGATCGGCCCAATGTTCAGGCTTCTGTGACGCGCCTGTGTTGTAAGCTATGCCGGTGGTGATCAGTTTGGAACCGAAATAAGTCTTGTCGGCGTCATAGCTATCTGCGGCAAAGCCATCGACCTTGGCCTCCGGATAGGCGAGCAGCCGCTTGTCCTTCTTGAGGCCTTCCATCGTCACCGCATCGGCAATGAGAAGAACGTCGGGCTGCGGAGCGCCAGCCGCAAATTCGGCAGCAAGCTTGGTGAGGAGTTCGCTCGTGCCCGAGCGGAAAATCTGCACATCCGTATCGGGATTGGCCTTGCGGAACGCTTCAACCGTCTTGGTCGCATCCGCTTCCGGCTGCGAGGTATAAAGCGTCAGCGTATCGGCCTGCGCCACGGCGATGGAAAGAGCAAGAAGCGCAGGTACGACAGCGGCCCGCTTCAGCATCTTGTTCATGGGATTCGCTCCTCGAATTTCTGTGTAATGTTCGCCAGCATGACCAGCGATGCCGGTGCGATCCTGACGCGTGCGAAGTGATAACGCGCAGATACTGCCATGGCGATAGGCACGATCATTTCCATTCATGGTGCACCTGTCAAACATCCTGCAACGTGAAACCGGAAAAGCAAAAGCCTTCCGGCGGAATCATTCCATCGGAAGGCTTGTAAGGCATTGAGGCAGTTGCCGAACAGCCATCCGTTTCTCCTGATTTGGAGAGATGCGGATGGCATTAGAGGAATTGCACTGCGGTTTTATGACAGCCGCAAACCTATCCCCGGTGAACCGGTCGGCAGATCAGATAACGATCTCGGCGACATGCGCAATCTGTGCGCCAGCCTCGTAATAGGCTTCACGCAGACCACGGAAATTCTGTTCCTTCGGATCGCTGACCGGCAGCGGCAGATCGTCTTCCTTGATCTCGCCTGAAACGAGTTGCGAAAGCAGTTTTCCGAAGACTGTACCCGGCGCGATGCCGCGGCCATTATAACCGGAGAACCCGACGACATTGCGCGCCAGGCGATGGAATTTCGGCAGGCTGTCATCGGTCATGCCGATCTTGCCATACCATTCGGCTTCGAACTCGACTTCGCCGATCTGCGGGAACAGTCGCTTCAACGACTTCTTGGCCCATGCCTTGTGCACGGCAGCACCCGTGTTGCGCAGCGCACCGACGCTGCCGAACACCAGGCGGCCTTGGCTGTCAAAACGGAAGGACGAAAGCACTTCCTTCGTATCCCATACACCCTGACGCTCCGGCAGAATGCTCTTCTTGAGATTGTCCGACAGCGGCTTTGTAGCCATGTTGAAATATGGCAGATGAACAAGTTCGGCGCGAACTTCCGCCCACGGCGCATTGGTATAGGCGTTGGTTGCCACCACGACCCAGTTGGCCGTCACGGAACCCTTGGCGGTCTTGACCACCCATTTGCCGTTCTTTTCCTCAGCGCCGGTCACGGGGCTTCCGGTAAAGATGGTCGCGCCAGCGGCGACAGCGGCATGGGCAAGCCCGCGCACATAGGCCAGCGGCTGGATCGTACCGGCGCGCAGATCGAGCAGCGACCCGGCATAGGCTTTCGTGCCGACCTTGGCTTCGGTTTCTCTCGCATCGAGCAGCTTCACATTCGCGCCACGACGCGCCCACTGCTCATAACGATCTTCAAGTTCTTTCAGACCCTTCTTGCCGACGGCGCAATGAAGAGTGCCCTGCTTCTCGACTTCACAGGCAATCTTGTGTTTCTCGATAATCTCAAAAACCAGCTTCGGCGCATTGCCGAGGACATCGAGCAGACGGTCGCCATATTTCTGGCCAAGCACGCCGGGCAGATCATCCGGCATGACCCACATGCCCGCGTTCACCAAACCGACATTGCGTCCCGAACCGCCGTATCCGATCTCGACGCCTTCAAGCACGATGGCCCGCGTGCCTTTTTCGGCCAGATGCAAGGCCGTCGACAGGCCGGTGAAGCCGCCGCCCACAATCACCACGTCCGCAGTCAGATCACCTTGCAGCGCAGTCGTCTTGGGAGCGGCAGGGGCGGTCTTTTCCCAAAGACCATGGGAGCGCGGATCGTTCAGCATTGAGACAACCATTTCATACCGAGCATTTCCAGCAAAAGTGTGAAGCGGTTTTGCGTTCGGAAATGCGTAAAAACAAACAGTTAGAGCGGTTCCCGGTCTTTTTCATGATCGACCGCTCTCGTGGAATACGGGCACCCTGCCCGGTTGTTTCTATTTCACGCCGCGAAAGCCACTTGGACAGCGTTATTTGCGCAACAATTCATTCCGGTTTGGAATGAACCAGCATCGAATAATCCGTATTTCCAACCTGTCCGGCAATCCACTGGCAGAAGACCTGCGTCAGCGGGTTTTCCAGTTTTCCTTCCGGGACAACGAGATAATATTCATTCTCGGTCCGCATCGGCTTCTCGAAAAGCATGACCAGTTCACCGCTGCGCAATTCCTGCTCTATCAAATAAAGCGGCAGAAGCGCGAAACCCAGCCCGGCCAATGCCGCACCTATAACCATAGAGAACTGGTCGAAACGGTGGCCGCGATAGGCCGACTGTCCTTCCACGCCGCAGCTTTCAAACCATTGCGCCCACATTTTGGGCCGTGTCGCAAGATGCAGCAGAGGCTCGTTTTCAAGTTCTTCCGGAGCGGACGGATGACGTGCCTTCAACAGGCTTGGACAAGCAACCGGCACAATAACCTCACTACACAGGAAAGTGCAGGTGGCGTGGGCCCATACCGGCTGCCCGTAATGGATGGCCAGATCGAAGGGCTGTTCCTCGAAGTCGAAAACGCCGGAACGCGACGCTACATTCAACGCGATCCCCGGATGCTTCTCCACGAAATCAGGAATGCGCGGCATCAGCCAGCGCGTGCCGAATGTCGGCAGGGTCGCCACACTGAAAGAAGAGGTGGACTGCGCCGAAGCCATGGCGCGCAACATCGTATCCTCTGTCTGGTTGAGAAGACGCCGCACTTCCGGCAGAAACTTGCGGCCGGCATCGGAAAGCAGAATGCGCTGGCGAATGCGCTCGAACAGCAGCACGCCGAGCTGGCTTTCGAGATCCTTGATCTGACGGCTGACAGCGCTTTGGGTGAGATTGAGCTCATGCGCAGCCTGGGTGAAACTTCCGTGACGGGCAGCACATTCAAAGGCTTGCAGCGTGGCGATGTCCGGGATCAGTCTTCTGCTCAGCTTCATTCCATTCTCGCATTAACATAGTTGCTTTCGTCGCAAGCATAACCGCAAAACGGTCTATATGATACATTTTCATCATAATCCATGCATGATCCTCCCAAACAAGACATGCGTCACCCGAAGATGCCCCACTCGACGGAAATTTTCGCCATGAAAGACCAGAAATTCGTTTCGCCGGACGCCATTCGTTCCGCCTTCTCGGCTGCGATGTCTGCCATGTACAAGCAGGAAGTGCCTGCTTATGGCACATTGATGGAACTCGTTGCCGATGTGAACGCCAAGGTGCTGGCGGATGACAGCCATCTGCATGAACGCCTGACGGAAACAGATTCGCTTGAGCGCATCTCGGAAGAGCGCCACGGCGCAATCCGTCTCGGCACTGCTGCCGAACTTTCCATGATGCGCCGTGTGTTCGCGGTCATGGGTATGTTCCCGGTCGGCTATTACGATCTGAGCGCCGCTGGCGTTCCGGTCCATTCGACAGCCTTCCGCCCGGTCGCCGATGCCGCCCTGAAACACAACCCGTTCCGCGTCTTCACCTCGCTTCTGCGCCTTGACCTCATCGCCGATGAAAAGCTGCGCGCTGAATCGGAGGAAGTTCTCTCCAAGCGCAACATCTTCACCGCTGGCGCCATCGCGCTTGTAAAAAAGGCGGAAGCTGAAGGCGGCCTCAACGATGAAGATGCCAAGGCCTTCGTCGCTGAAGTGCTGGAAACCTTCCGCTGGCACGATCACGCCAATGTCAGCGCCGAACTTTATCATCGCCTGCATGATGCACATCGCCTCATTGCCGATGTCGTGTCCTTCAAGGGTCCGCATATCAACCACCTGACGCCGCGCACGCTCGACATCGACGCCGTGCAGGCCCAGATGCCGGAACGCGGCATCAACCCGAAAGCCGTTGTTGAAGGCCCGCCAACCCGCAAGTGCCCGATCCTCCTGCGCCAGACCTCTTTCAAGGCGCTGGAAGAAGAAGTATCCTTCGTCAACCCGGACGGAACCTGGACACCGGGCTCGCATACCGCCCGTTTCGGCGAGATCGAACAGCGCGGCGTGGCGCTCACGCCAAAGGGTCGTGCGCTTTACGACAAGCTTCTCAACGACACCCGCGCTATTGCCCGCCCTGCCCCGGACGGCTCGAATGCGGCTGAATATGTGAAGGCGCTGAGCGATACTTTCGCGGCCTTCCCCGATACATGGGCTGGCGTGCGTGAGGAGGGCCTCGGCTACTTCGCCTATTCGGTCAAGGATGCGGCACGTCTTGCAGCTTTCAAGCCGGATACCGATATCGAGGTTCTGATTGAAGCAGGCGCGGTTCAGTTCGACCCGATCATCTATGAAGACTTCCTGCCGGTCAGTGCTGCCGGTATATTCCAGTCCAATCTGGGTGACGACGAAACGCAGGATTTTGTTGAAAGCCCCAACCAGAAGCGTTTCGAGGATGATCTGGGCGCGAAAGTGCTTAATGAATTCGAGCACTATGCCCGCATCGAACGCGAATCCATCGAAGCCGTTCGAGCAGGCCTGAAGGGCCTCGAAGCGGCGGAATAAACGCATAACCCCGAAAAGTTGCAAACTTCTCGGACAGGATTATGCGCAAACAACTCATACAGAGAGGAAAGCCATGAACACCGCTGTTAGAAAAATCGACGTGAAGAAGGAAGCCGCCGATCTGCTTTCCAAAATCGGCGTGGATGCATCCGCCTATACCGGTGGCAACCTTGCCGGTTTCAGCCCTGTTTCGGGCGAACAGATTGCTGCGGTCAAGACCCACAGCAAGGAAGACGCCGTCAAGATCATCGACAAGGCCGACGAAGCCTTCCGCGCCTGGCGCAACGTTCCAGCCCCAAAGCGCGGCGAGCTGATCCGCCTGCTCGGTGAAGAGCTGCGTGCTTCCAAGGAAGATCTTGGCCGTCTCGTTTCGCTCGAAGCTGGCAAGATCCCGTCTGAAGGCCTTGGCGAAGTGCAGGAAATGATCGACATCTGCGATTTCGCGGTCGGCCTGTCGCGCCAGCTCTACGGTCTCACCATCGCAACCGAACGCGCTGGCCATCGCATGATGGAAACCTGGCATCCGCTCGGTGTCGTCGGCGTTATCTCTGCCTTCAACTTCCCCGTCGCCGTCTGGTCGTGGAACGCCGCTCTTGCAATCGTCTGCGGCAACTCGGTCGTCTGGAAGCCGTCTGAAAAGACCCTTCTGACCGCTCTTGCCTGCGATGCGATCTTCAAGCGTGCTCTGAAGCGTTTTGGCGACGCGCCGGAAGGCATCTCCCAGCTTCTGCTCGGTGATCGTGAAATCGGTGAAGTCCTCGTCGACAGCCCGAAGGTCCCGGTCGTTTCGGCAACCGGCTCGACCCGCATGGGCCGCGAAGTCGGTCCGCGCCTTGCCAAGCGTTTTGCTCGCGCAATTCTCGAACTCGGCGGCAACAATGCCGGCATCGTCTGCCCGTCGGCCGATCTCGACATGGCGCTGCGCGCAATCGCTTTCGGCGCAATGGGCACCGCTGGCCAGCGCTGCACCACGCTGCGCCGTCTCTTCGTGCATGAAAGCGTTTACGACGCCCTCGTCCCGCGTCTGCAGAAGGCATATGCCAGCGTCACCGTTGGTTCCCCGCTTGAAACCAGCGCTCTGGTCGGTCCGCTGATCGACAAGGTTGCTTTCGACAACATGCAGAAGGCGCTCAAGGAAGCGGCTGCTCACGGCGGCAAGGTACAGGGCGGCGAACGCGTCGATGCTGGCCATGAAAACGCTTACTATGTGCGTCCGGCCATTGTCGAAATGCCGAAGCAGGAAGGCCCGGTTCTCGAAGAAACCTTCGCCCCGATCCTCTACGTCATGAAGTATTCCGACTTTGACGATGTTCTGGCGAGTCACAATGCTGTGGGCGCAGGCCTGTCGTCATCGATCTTCACGCTCAACCTGCAGGAAGCAGAGCGCTTCCTTTCGGCTGAAGGTTCGGATTGCGGCATCGCCAACGTCAACATCGGCACGTCTGGTGCGGAAATCGGCGGCGCATTCGGCGGCGAAAAGGAAACCGGCGGCGGTCGTGAATCGGGTTCGGACGCGTGGAAGGCCTATATGCGCCGCGCAACCAACACCATCAACTACTCGAAGGCTCTGCCGCTGGCCCAGGGCGTTTCCTTCGACATCGACTGATCGGTCTGGTTCAGGATCAAAAGAAAACCCCGCTTCGGCGGGGTTTTTTGCATCGGAATATAACCAATCGCTCATACTGTTGATAATAGCCAAAAGTTACATTGCAGCAGCCCGCCATGTCTGAATAAACGAAACATGTTTTTCATAGTTATTTTGGGGCAACATGTTTAAATCGACTTCATATCGCCTGCTCAGTCTGCTGGTAGGCTCTCTTATTTTGACCGCTTGCAATACAAGCTCCGATCCTACGGCGCTTAACAAAAGTGCGATCGACAATGCTCGCAAGACAGAGGGCTATGTCGCTACAAAAGGTGCTGCAATCGTCGCCCGCGTGACTATTAACGGCAAAATATGCCATCAGGCGAATATTCAATTGCAAGCAGTAGAGAACGGCCAGTTAGTGCCGCGTAATATCACCAGTATCGGACAAAATTACTCCTTGGCGGATATTGGCAAGATCACCCTCAGAATGGCCACCCTGAACATTCCCGGTGTCTTCGACGTAATAGACAGCCAGGATATTCGCGTATCATTCCAGCCGATTGCACCCGGCGATTATGGCATAGCTCGCGTCATCTGTAGCTGGGATTCGAATCATCGAAGCGTGCTTGAAGCCAGCAGCAGTGGCTTCTTTGGGCTCGGGAGAAAGAAAGCGCTTGTTCCATTGGCGATTGACGGCACAATTTCGGTGAAAAAAGGGGAGATCGTGGATGCGGGAGTCCTCAACATCATTTCCACGAGTAAGAGGCGCGCTGTCATTCTGGCATCTCCGGCACCGCAAACATATCGCGACACCATCAAGCGTCATTTGCCAGAACTCTATCCAAAAATTACATTCCGTCAGTTCAGCCGTTAATCTTTAGGGCGCATCCCGAAAACCGCATCGTTGTTTTGGGAGCGGGATTGGCGATTAGCGGAGATTGTGGTTATGACATGCCGAAAATCGTGGCTTTTGAGAACCGGCGCGCAGCGTACTTGAGTACGTGAGCGCCGGAAGCGCAAACGCATGATCCCAAAAAGTTGCAGACTTTTTGGGATCATGCGCAAAAAAGACACGCCGTCAGAACCGCAATATCAGCCCATGCGTTCGGAGGCGAAGGAACCGGGAGAAGCAGGGAATACAACTGTGCGATTGCCGTTGAGGAATGAGCGGTGATGGATATGCGCGTGAACGGCTCGCGCCAGAACCTGCGCTTCCACGTCACGGCCAATCGACACATAGTCGGCGGCGCTCTGTGCGTGCGTGATGCGCGCCACATCCTGCTCGATGATCGGGCCTTCATCAAGATCAGCCGTCACATAATGCGCGGTCGCGCCAATCAGCTTCACGCCACGCTCATAAGCCTGCTTGTAAGGATTTGCGCCCTTGAAGGACGGCAGGAACGAGTGGTGGATATTGATGATCCGGCCCGACATCTTCTGGCAAAGCTGGTCGGACAGAACCTGCATGTAACGCGCAAGCACCACCAGTTCGGTGCCTGTATCTTCCACGATATCCAGAAGGCGCTGCTCGGCTTCCGGCTTGTTGGCCTTGGTTACGGCGATGTGATGGAACGGAATGTCGTGATTGACGACAACCTTCTGATAATCGAAATGGTTGGAGACCACGCCGACAATATCGATCGGCAGTGCGCCGATCTTCCAGCGATAGAGAAGATCGTTCAGGCAATGGCCGAAACGCGAAACCATCAGCAATGTCTTGGTGCGGTGGGCATTGTCATGGAACTCGAAATTCATGTCGAAAGGTGCCGCCACGGACGCAAAGCCCTCACGCAGCACGTCGAGCGCTACGCCTTCTTCGGAAATAAAGCTGACGCGCATGAAGAAGCGACCGGTGTCCAGATCGTCGAACTGGGCGCTATCGATGATGTTGCAACCCTTGCCGGCAAGATAACCCGAAATCGCGGCAACGATACCACGGGTGGACTTGCAGGTGACGGTCAGGACGAAATTATGCATCGGACTTCCTCAAATTTTCGAAGGCGCAAGCCAGGGCGACCACATCGCGAACCTAATCCACGAAGCGGCCCCGGCCATGCCAGAATGCGTAATGCACTGACGGGATTGCGCTATCAAGCGACTTTGGAAGAAAGATTGTCCAATTTTGTTTCGAGCCGCATCCCGCGTTCCGGGATGCGGACCAGCATCAAAGATGCGGGTTGCGATTACGATAGCGGGCAACCAGCGAGCGGTTCACATCGCCCGAGCCCGGCATGTTGGCGCTGAGATAAATCGGGGCGTCGCCCTCGCCCACCAGCCTTGCCGCCACATCGGCAAAAACGGCATTGAGAATGGTCACGCCAAGCGCGGTTGAAACCGGGCCGACTTTCAGCGCACTGCCTTCCACTTCCAGCACCGCATCCCCCGCAGGCGCGTCATTGTCCAGAACGACATCGGCCAGAGAAAGCAATTGCGTGCACCCCTTGGCGATGGCGTTGGAATAGGTGACGGAGGTGACCGCAATAACGGCAGCGCCCTTCTCACGCGCAAAACGTGCTGCCTCGATGGGAGCGGCATTGACGCCGGAATTCGACACGACGATCAGCACGTCGCCTTCACGAATGCCATAGCGTTCGAGAATTGGCAGCACCGCTCCTTCGATCCGCTCGAAATGCGAGCTTGCCACTGCCCCGTCCTGCAGCATGATCGCCCCGCAAAGAATGGGCACGGTGATTGCCAGTCCGCCTGCACGATAATGCAGTTCTTCTGCCATCATATGCGAATGGCCGGTGCCGAACACATAAACGCGCCGATCCGCCTTGGCCGCAGCGGCGATGAGTTCAGCCGCCTTGGCCATCGGGTCGGCAAGGCGATCGCGCAGGCCGGAGAGCCGGGCGATCAGATCATTGAAATAACGATCGGTGATTTCGGTCATCGGCCTTACCCCGCGATCTGCTTTTCACCCGAAAGCCACGTGGCTTTCGCAAACAATCCGTCATCAAGATGGACCGCATCCATTCGCATGCCGGGTCGGAATGTACCGCGATCATCAAGACGCAGATAGCGCGCGGGATAGTGGCTCGCCATGCGCAGCGCCTCGGCCAGCGTGAGTTCCAGCTCGGCCACGCCGAAACGAACAGCCGACGCCATGTCGAGATCCGAACCGGCAATGGTGCCATCCGCCAGCACGAGCTTGGAGCAGATGCCGCCCGGCACACGACGGACGGCGCGCCCGTTGATTTCGAAGCTTTCAGAGTCCGAACCCACCAGAGCCATGGCATCCGTCACGAAAAACAGATGCGCGTCGCCGCGCTTTGCCCTGAGCGCAAGCCGCAGCGCCATCGGATCGACATGGTGGCCATCGGCAACGATGCCGCACCAGATGTCGGGATGATCGAGCGCCGCGCCTGCAAGCCCCGGCGCCCGGTGACCGATCTGGCTCATGGCGTTAAAAAGATGGGTGACACTGCGCGCACCGGCATCGAAGCGCTTGAACGCCTCTTCCGCTGTAGTGTCGCTGTGGCCGATGCTGACGACGACACCGCCATCGCTTAACCGGCGCACCTGGTCCGGCGTAACCTGCTCGGCAGCAAGCGTGACAAGCAAGGTGCCGATCTGCTTTGCCGTATGGATATAGAGCGCAATATCGGCATCATTGACGGGACGCATCAGTTCCGCCAGATGCGCGCCTTTCCGTGCAGGCGCCAGATGCGGCCCCTCAAGATGCAGGCCGGCAACGCCCTTGTCCGCCTTGACCGCTTCAATCGCCGCTTCGATGGCGCGGTCGCGAACCGGCGTCGTATCGGTAATCAGCGTGGGCAAAAGGCTCGTCGTTCCATATTTGCGATGCCCCTTGGCAATCGTGAACATGGTTTCGGGCGTTGGCTGATCGTTCAGCATGCGCCCGCCGCCGCCATTCACCTGCGCATCGATGAAGCCGGGAGCCAGAATGCCGCCATTCAGACGCTCGACCTCATGGGCCTCGCCGAGCGATGCTTCCGGCACAATGGCTTCGATCCGGCCATCGCCGAACACCAGCGCGCTCTGATCGTGAAAGCGCTCGCCGTCGAAGACACGCGCCCCTGCTATTGCTGATTTTTTCGTCATACCGTCACCGTAACCTTGTTGAGATTGCGCGGCTTGTCAGGATCGAACCCCTTGCGGCGCGTGACCGCTTCAATGACGCGGTAATAATTGATGAGGGAAACCAGCGGATCGAGATGCGCGTTACCCGTGCTCGCCGATGGCAACCGGAAGCCCGGCGTTTCCGCATCGGATAGCGATACGATGCTCGCCCCGAACGAGTGCAGCCGCTTGAGCGCCTGCATGTTGGTGTCAAAGGCTTCGTCGCGTGGCAGGAAGGAAACGATCGGGAAGCCCTCCTCCACCAGACGCATCGGACCATGCATCAGTTCGGCCAGAGAGAAAGCTTCGGCATGGATATTCGCGGTTTCCTTTGCCTTCAGCGCAGCTTCGAGTGCAATCGCAAAGGCCGTGCCGCGACCGCCGGTATAAAGCGAACGCGCATTGAACAGAAGGTTTTCTACTGCCTCGCGGCCATCGGGCCGTGTTGCAGCAAGCGCGTCCGGCAGGCGTTGCAGTCCGGCTTGCAGGCTTGCGTCACCGCTGGCCGAAGCAACGACGCCCGAAAGCGCGGCGACCGCGGCGATGAACGACTTGGTTGCGGCAACGCTTTTTTCTTCAGCGGCATGGAGCGCCAGCACGACGTCGGCAGCGTTACCAAGCGGACTATCGACGACGTTCACGACGGCGATTGTCGTTGCACCACCTTTTTTGGCGGCTTCCTGCGCCGCAACAATATCGGGGCTGGCACCCGATTGCGAAACGGTGAAATGCAGGCCGTTCTTGAGCTTCAGCTTGGAACCATAGACCGATGCCACCGATGGCCCGATGGACGCGACGGGAATGCCCATCGTGATTTCCATCAGATATTTGAAGAATGTTGCCGCGTGGTCGGACGAACCGCGTGCGGCGGTGGTGATGACGGCAGGTTCGCTCTTCTGGAAGATGCGCGCGATTTCCGCGAACGTGCCTGCCTCCTTCTCAAGCAGACCGGCGACGACGGCTGGCGACTGTTCGGTTTCCTGCAGCATCAGGGAGGAAGGGCTGTTCATGGTCATTCTCCAATTTTCAGTTCCGCGACGAAGTCATAGGCATCGGCGCGATAATGCGAACGGGTATATTCGACGATCCGGTCGTCTTCGAGATGCGAGACGCGCTCGATAAGCAGTGCGGGCGCGCCCCGATGCACGCCAAGCAGGCGGGCTATGCCGGGATCGAGCGTGACCGCCGTCAGGCGTTGCAAGGCGCGTACCGGCTTGTGGCCGCGCCGCGCCAGAGCGCCATAAAGCGAGGTTTCATCGACGCGGTCCTGATCCAGAAAATGGCGTGGAACCACCGCGCGTTCAAAAGCCATCGGCACTCCGTCGGCGAGACGCAGGCGGTCAAGCCGCACCACGGTCGTATCGACACCGACCCCCAGCCGGAAAGCTTCGTCCGGCGATGGCCTGTCGACCTTGTTGGTGACGACGCGCGCGCCCGGCTCCTTGCCGCGCGACAGCATGTCCTCGGAAAACGAAGTCAGGCGCCACAGATGCTGGCTGATGCGTGCCGGGCGCTCCGCGACGAAGGTGCCGCTGCCGCGCCGCGCTTCCACCACGCCCTGTGTCAGCAATTCCTTATAGGCATTGCGAACGGTGATACGGCCGACGCCAAGCTGCTCCGCCAGATCGCGCTCCGGCGGTAACCCGACGGCGGGCGCAAGCTCCCCTTCCTCGATCAACTCACCGAGAATGCGTGCGAGGTTCCGGTAAAGCGGTCCCGTAAGCTGCGGATCATGCAGGCCGCGCTCTTCAATCGCCGTGATCAATGTGGTTCTATTCATAACTTACATAATAGAACCTATATAGAACCAATGGCAAGTGACAATCTCATGAAAAAAGCCCGGTCGTAACCGGGCTTTTCTGTTAGTGCGATGGCGAAGCAGTATGTGCCTCGGCTGGTGGCGCATCGCCGTTGCGTTCCGGCTCCTTGATCCGGAACCAGGCGACATAGAGAGCGGGCAGGAAGAGGAGCGTGATTGCCGTGCCAGCGATGATGCCACCCATCATGGCATAGGCCATCGGTCCCCAGAACACTTCACGCGCGATGGGGATCAGCGCCAGGCTTGCTGCCGCCGCCGTCAGGGCAATGGGGCGCATTCGGTGCTGGCTCGCCTGTGTCACTGCATCCCATGGGTGCATGCCCTCGATGATATGCTCCTCGATCTGCACGATGAGGATGACCGAGTTCCGGATGAGAATGCCGACCAGCGCCAACACGCCGAGGATCGCCACGAAACCGAGCGGCTTGCCGCTTGGCAGCAAAGCGGCAACGACGCCGATCAACCCGAGCGGTGCCACAGCCACCACAAGGAACAGCCGCTGAAAGCTCTGCAACTGGATCATCAGGACGGTTGCCATGACGAACAGCATCAGCGGAACGACCGCCGCAATTGGTCCCTGGCTCTTGCCGCTTTCCTCCACCGTACCTGCCGTCTGGACATCATATCCCGCTGGCAGCTTGTCGGCGAAGGTCTTGATGGCTGGTTCCAGATCCTTGACGATCGTATCAGGCATCGTCTTGTCGATGATGCCGGCGGCAACCGTGATGGTGGGAATACGCGACCGACGATAGATAACCGGCTGCTCCAGCTCATACCGGAAATTCGCAATCGCCGCCAAGGGCACCGAAGTCCCGTTGCCGGTTGCGATCTGGAGGCTCTGGAGCGTATCGATCGAATCCCGTTCCTGCTTCTGCGCCCGTGCGATCACGTTGATCAGGTAGATGGAATCCCGCACCTGCGTGATCGTGATCCCGCCAACGATACCGTTGAGGGTCGTTGCAATATCCTTCGACGAAATGCCGAGCTTTCTCGCCTTGTCCTGCATCACATCGACGCGAATGACCCGGCCAGGCTCGTTCCAGTTGTAGTTGACGACGCCGAGCCGCTTGTCCGCACTCAGGATACCGGCAAAATCCTGCGCGACACCCCGCAGCTTCTGGATGTCCGGTCCCGAAATGCGATACTGCACCGGACGCCCTACCGGCGGTCCAAGCTCCAGATATTTCACATAGACGTCCGTACCGACATAGTCCTTGCGCAGCACCTCGTTGAACTTGTCGCGGAGCCTGTCGCGCGCTTCAATGTCCTTGGCAACGACGACCATCTGCCCGAAATAGGGGTTCGCCGGCTGCACATCGAAGGATAGGATGAAGCGGATAGCCCCTTGCCCGATATAGGTGCTCCAGTGATCCACATCGGGATTATCCCTGAGCATCGTCGCTTCGAACTTTTCCATCTGCGCTCTGGTGTCGGTGATGGAACTGTTCTGCGGCAGCGTCCAGTCGAGCACCAGTTCCGGGCGGTCCGACTGCGGGAAGAACTGCCGTTCGATGAAGCCCATCCCGAAAACCGACACGGCAAAAAGTGCGATGGTCGCGATGATCGTGATCCATTTATGCCGCATGGCCGCGAGCAGGACCTGCGAGAATATTTCGAAGAAGCGGCTTCGCTTTTCTTCATGCGCCTTCATTTTCTTCGGCAGGAAGGTGACCCCCAGCAAAGGCGCAAACAGCACTGCCACGATCCACGAGACAATCAGCGAAACCGCAATCACCACGAACAATGTGAACGTGTACTCACCGGCCTGGCTGCTATTGAGCCCGATCGGTATGAAGCCGGCAATGGTCACAAGCGTGCCCGTGAGCATCGGGAAAGCTGTACTGGTATAAACGTAGGTCGCCGCCTTGTTGATCGGATCGCCTGCCTCCAGCCGCGCGACCATCATTTCCACCGCGATCATCGCATCATCGACCAGAAGGCCGAGCGCAATGATCAGCGCACCGAGTGACACGCGCTGCAGCGAAATATCCAGCAGCGACATTGCCAGGAAGGTGATCGCCAGCACCAGCGGGATCGACAGCGAAACGACAAAGCCCGCTCGAACGCCCAGGCTGACGAAGCTCACCGCCAGAACGATGACGACAGCCTCGAACAGCGCTCTGGTAAAGCCGGAAACCGCATCCTTGACGACTTCGGGCTGATCCGCGACCTTGAAGACATTCACGCCAACGGGAAGTTCCTGCGTCACCTGGCTCATCATCTTGTCAAGCGCCGCACCAAATTCCAGCAGATTGCCGTTCGGCTTCATGCCGATGCCAAGGCCGATGGCGTCCAGCCCGTTCACCCGGAAAATCGATGTCGGCGGATCGACATAGCCACGCGTGATGGTCGCCACATCGGAAAGGCGGAAGAAGCGATCATTGACGCGCAAATTCACCGCGCGCAGGTCGGCTTCCGACGTGAATTGCCCGCTGACACGCACGCTGATGCGTTCCGGACCGGCTTCCACGACACCGGAAGGCGTGATGGCGTTCTGGTCCTGCAACGCTTGCAGGATTGCCTGCTGGTCCAGTCCGAGCGCCGCAACCTGACGTGTGGAGAATTCCAGATAGATCGCCTCGTCCTGCGCGCCGATCAGCTCGACCTTGCCTGCATTCGGCAAGGTGAGAATTTTCGCCCGCGTGCTTTCGGCATAGTCCCGCAGCTGCCGCATCGAAAGACCATCCGACGTGAAGGCAAAGACATTGCCGTAAACATCGCCGAACTGGTCGTTGAAATATGGCCCGAGAACGCCTTGAGGCAGCGTGTTCTGAATGTCGTTCAGAAAGTGACGCACCTCGGTCCATGATTTTTTGACCTGTTCGGCGCGCGCGGTATCTTTCAAAAATACGAAAACGACCGATTTACCCGCCGTCGTTATGCTGCGGGTATAGTCGAGCGTATCGAGTTCCTCTAGCTTCTTTTCCAGCCGGTCCGTAACCTGATTGAGCGTTTCCTCAACGGAGGCTCCGGGCCAGTTGGCCTGCACGACCATCGTCTTGACGGTAAATTCCGGGTCTTCCTCCCGGCCGAGATCGATATAGGAAATAAAGCCCGCGACTAGAAAGACGAGCATGAAGTACCAGACCAGGGACCGATGGTTCAGAGCCCAGTCAGACAGATTGAATCCTTTCTTCACAGACCCGTTCCTTTCGCGTCCAGGCGGACTTTCTGTCCTTCCTTCAACTCATTCACACCGGCAATCGCAACGTAGCTTCCGATATCGACACCCTCGGCGACAAAACTGCCGCCGCGCCGCTCGATAACCTGCACGTCGTGAAGGGAAACCGTCTGTTTGCTGGGGTCGATGACCCAGATTCCGGTCTTGCCGTTTTCTTCGTGCAAGGATTGGATCGGGATCGTTACCAGGTTCTGTTCGGGTGCAGCCATCGCCGCCCGGATCGTCGCGCCGAGGCGAAAGCCGTCGGGCGGATTGTCGAGGGCAATGCGCACGCGCCGCGTGCGCGTCTGGGCGTCCGCCTGCGGGGCGACCTCACGCACGGTCCCCTTTCCGGTGACAGTCGGGTCGGCCTGAAGCTGCACATTGAATGGCGTGTCCCTTTCAAAATATTGCGTCATGCTGTCGGGAATATCGAGGACCGCTTCTCGAACATCCGGACGTGCGACCGTCATCACGGTTTGTCCCGCGGCGACGACCTGCCCCACTTCGGCGCTCGTTGCGGAAATGACGCCATCGTAATCCGGGCGCAACACGGCATAGCTGCGCTGATCCTGCGCCTTTTTCAGACCCGCCCGGGCCTTCTCGAGCCCTGCGTGAGCGCTGTCCCGCGCCTGCCTTGCCGCATCATAATCGGCCTGGGAAACATTATTGCCCTTCAGCAGGATACGCTGGCGCTCCTCGCTTGCCGAGGCGTTGGCAAACTGTGCTTCCGCGCTCGCCAGATCGGCCCGTGCGGACTGGACGGCAAGATCGAGATTGGCAGGATCGAGCATGGCCACCATCTCGTCCTTCTTTACAAGATCGCCCACCTGAACAGGCCGATTGATGATCCGGCCCAGCACACGAAAGGCAAGATCGGTGGAATAACGAGGCTCGATCGTACCGGCAAAGCCCGTCTGCGTTACAGGCTTGGGCTCGACCACCATGTAAAGAACCGGACGCGCGACGTCCGAATCCGCCTGCTTGTCTTCTTCCTTGCCACAGGCGCTAAGCAGAACCGCCGCGCCAAGCAGGGCGACATAACCCGCCGCGCGGATCGTGGGAAACTGGATTGCCGTTTTCATTGTGCAACGAGCCCTTCCTGTTCCGGCATGATCTCGGCCGGTTCGCCGGAGCGCAGCATCTGCGCGCCCTTGGTGACGATCAGCTCGCCTTCCTGTAGCCCGCTCTCAACGAGTAACCGGCCTTTTTCGTAGGCGAGCACTTTGATCGGGACCAGCGTTGCCACTTTCGAATCCTTGGAGAGCCTCCAGACAGCCGTGCGTCCGGCATCCGAAGTCATCGCGCTCCATGGCAGAACGACGACCTTCACACTTTCCATATGAACCGTGCCCGTCACCGTGGCGCCCAGCGCCATCTGGTGCGGGGTTTGAGCTATCCCGACCTTGACCCGCACAGTGCCGGTCTGCGCATCGACCACCGGCGAAATTTCGCGGATCTTTCCTTCGGCGCTTATCGAAGCATCGGAGAGAAGGGAGATCGTTACACCCATCCCGATCTTGGCATGGTTGACCAGCGTTTCCTGCACGTCGAAGACCGCATCGCGCGGACCGTCCTCGGCAATCGAAAACGCCGTCTGCGCCGCCTGCACCACCTGACCGGCCTCTACATTGCGCGCAGTGATCACGCCTGAAACAGGCGCCTGCAACTCGGTGTAGGACAGTTCGTCGCGCGCGTTGTTGAGCTGGCTTTCCGCACTGGCAAGGGCGCTTTGCGTCGTCTGAAGGTTCTGGGTTGCCTGATCATAGGTGCTGCGCGTCGTAAACCCTTGCGACAGCAAGGCCTTCTGTCGCGCAAAGTTGGCTTCCGCCTGCACCAGCTGCGCCTGCGCGGCATCCTTGGAGGCTTGCGCAACGCGCAGATTAGCCTGCTGTTCGACATCGTCGATACTGGCGAGGGGCTGTCCCTTTTCCACATGCTGGCCGACTTCGACCAGACGCTGAACGACCTGACCGTTCAGCCGGAACGATACATTGACAAGCGATCGCGCCGCTATCGACCCGGATAATGTCAGCTTTGGCTGATAATCACTGGCGACCGCTTTGACCGCCGCCACCGGGACGACATTGAGTTCATCCGCCCGCGCCTGAAACGTTGCGCCCGGCACAAGCAGCCCCATGCAGGCAAGAATTATGGCGGCCATCCCGAAACGGGGAAAAACGTGCCGGTTCACAACGCGCCCTCCTCTATTCCGCAAACCGTAAACAAATGAATTTACTGCCATTTACACGAATCTCGCTGGTTCGGTTCGTTTGAGAGTGCAACGAAAGCCACGCACGCGAAAGCGGCGTCGTAAAAGATATGGTTTCATATTTCTCGCTGTCAAAATCTCTTCGGAAATGTTTACACCAAACAATTGGGCGGCTTTTGCCTTTCATCAGAAAATTTATAAGTAAAAATGTAGGTACGAGCAGAGTTTGAAGAAATGTTCCGGGAATACCGGCGATTGCCTCCTACCCTTGCACCTCCCGGACAAGCCTTTGCCCGGCAGCGTTCAATTCATAACGTGTGCGCTGCGTGCGCGGATCGCGCTGCCTGATCCGCACATAACCATGGTCCTGCCCGAGCACTGAAATTTCCCGGAGCACGAGAGCATGGGCAACGCCCAGCAACCGCGCAAAGGTTCGGCTGTCTGAGGCGATATCCAGCGCCAGCCCAGCCACAATCCCGGCACCGAGCGTGGTAAGATTGCCGGACGCAGCCATAAGAGCATCGACGAACGCCATATATTCCGCCTCGCTCTCATCCATCATGCGGCAGCCGACTTCAGGGGACGGAACGAAACAATCACCGACTTTGAGGTCGGCGTGTAGCTTTCATCACCGGAACTGGCGAGCGGCACCAGCACGTTCATTTCCGGGTAGTAGCCTGCAATGCAGCCGCGCGGAATATCGTAGGGCACGAAGCGGAAATCGCGTGCAATCCGCTCCACGCCGTCATCGAACTCGCCAATAATATCAGCCCGGTCGCCGGCCTCGACGCCGAGATCGGCCATGTCGTCGGCATTCATGAAGACGACCTGCCGTTCGCCATAGACACCGCGATAGCGATCATCCATGCCGTAGATGGTGGTGTTATACTGGTCGTGGCTGCGGAATGTCTGCAATACATAGCGTCCGGGCGTGCCGCGCGCTTGCTGGTGCTCCACGGATTCCGGCAGGGCGCCGGCCCAAAACGTGGCCTTGCCCTTCGTCGTGTTCCATTCCAGTTCCCGGGCGGAGTTGCGCAAATGGAAGCCGCGCGGTACCCGCACGCGCTTGTTGAAGTCGTAAAAGTCTGGCAATACGCGGGCAATACGGTCGCGGATGAGATCATAATCGTCGGCAAGTTCCAGCCAATTGACCGGCTGCGGCCCAAGCGTCGCCTGAGCCATGCCTGCAATGATCGCCACTTCCGAGCGCAGATGAGCAGATGCAGGCGCATTGATGCCGCCCGAGCCGTGCACCATGCTCATGGAATCCTCCACCGTCACGATCTGCGCAACACCCTTGGAGTTGAGATCGATTTCAGTGCGTCCGAGGCACGGCAGGATGAAGGAATCCTGCCCCGGCACCAGATGCGAATGATTGAGCTTGGTTGCGATATGGACCGTCATGCGCTGGCTGGAGAGCGCTTTCGAGATGAGCGGGCTGTCCGGCGTCGCCCGTGCAAAATTGCCGCCAAGGCCGATAAAGGCCTGAGCCGATCCGTCGAGCATCGCGCCGATGGCACCCAGAACATTATGCCCCGGCTCGCGCGGAACGTTGAAGCCGAACTCCTTTTCCAGCGCATCGAGAAACGCGACCGGAGGCCGCTCGTTGATGCCAACGGTGCGGTCGCCCTGCACGTTGGAGTGGCCGCGCACCGGACAGAGGCCCGCGCCCGGCCTGCCGATATTGCCGCGCAGCAGCATGAAATTGGTGATTTCCCGGATCGTGATAACCGAATGGCGGTGCTGGGTGATGCCCATCGCCCAGGTGCAGATGACCCGTTCGGATTGCATGTAGATCTGCGCCGCGCGTTCGAGCGACTGCCGCAGAAGACCGGACTGATCCTCGATCTCCTCCCATGAGGTGGCGTCGACAGCCGCACGATAGGCTTCCAGTTCCGCCGTATGCGTGCTGAGAAAGGCCCTGTCGAGAATCGATGGCTTGCCTGCGGCGAGCGCTGCATCGTCTGCCGCGAAAACCGCCTTGGCCATACCGCGGAAAGCGGCGAGGTCGCCGCCAAGACGCGGCTGGAAATAATCGCTTGCTATGGCTTCGCTGCCGCCATGCAGCATTTCAAGCTTGTTCTGCGGATCGGCAAACCGCTCCAGCCCGCGTTCACGGATCGGATTGAAAACGACAATGCGCGCGCCGCGTTCAGCCGCACGGCGCAGATCGCCCAGCATGCGCGGATGATTGGTGCCCGGATTCTGACCGACGACGAAAATGGCGTCTGCCATTTCGAAATCTTCCAGAAGCACCGTGCCCTTGCCGACACCGACCGACTGCTTCAGCGCCACACCGCTTGCCTCGTGGCACATATTGGAGCAGTCGGGGAAATTATTGGTGCCGTAGGCGCGCACGAACAATTGATAGAGGAACGCAGCCTCGTTGGAAGCACGGCCGGACGTATAGAACTCGACGCGGTTCGGACTGTCGAAGCTCTTGAGAATATCGCCGATGGTCTTGAAAGCCTCGTCCCATTCGATGGCTTCATATTGATCGGTCGAAGCGTTGTAACGCATCGGATGGGTCAGGCGACCGGTATTTTCCAGATCGTAATCCGTCCAGCTACGAAGCTTGGAAACCGTGTGTTCGCGGAAAAAGGCCGGTGTCGTGCGCCGGTCGGTCGCCTCCCAGGCGACAGCCTTCACGCCGTTCTCGCAAAACTCAAACGAAGAGCCATGTTCCGGATCGCCCCAGGCGCAACCGGGGCAATCGAACCCGTCAGGCTGGTTTGCCTTGAGAAGCGTGCGTGCGCCTGAGAGTGGAGCGCCGCTGGCGAGCAATTGCTTGCCGCAGCTTTTCAATGCGCCCCATCCACCCGCAGCAGCGGATCGCTTGCCGATGAAACCGGTTTTGGTGGCCTTGCTCATCCGTTACCCTCTAACCCGATTGCGGGCTCAGTTGCAGGAACGCCTTCTCTGATCGGCAGGAAGTTGCCTTGGGCGTGTGGCATTACCATAAGAGGAATTAGCCGGTCCTTCAATTAACCGCGAGGCAATTGTTATTCGATACTTGTTCGTACTTGATTTCAGCCGCGCGATCCGTCATGCGATTGGTCAAGAAAAATTACCACAAGGGGTGGGATAGATGCCCAACATCGTTGAAATCGCCGATCTGAAGCGGCTTGCCCAGCGCCGCGTCCCCAAGATGTTCTTTGATTACGCGGATTCTGGCGCCTGGACCGAGTCGACCTACCGCGCAAACGAGGACGACTTCAAGAAGATCAAATTGCGCCAGCGCGTTCTCGTCGACATGACAAACCGCTCGCTGGAAACGACGATGATCGGTGAAAAAGTGTCCATGCCGGTGGCTCTCGCCCCAACGGGCCTGACCGGCATGCAGCACGCTGACGGCGAAATGCTGGCAGCGCAGGCAGCCGAAGCCTTCGGCGTTCCCTTCACCCTTTCGACCATGAGCATCTGCTCCATTGAAGACGTTGCTTCGGTTACCAAGAAGCCGTTCTGGTTCCAGCTCTATGTGATGAAGGACCGCGACTTCGTGAAGAACCTGATCGGCCGCGCCAAGGCTGCGGGCTGCTCTGCATTGGTGCTGACGCTCGATCTCCAGATTCTGGGCCAGCGCCACAAGGATATCCGCAACGGCCTTTCCGCCCCGCCGAAATTTACGCCGAAGCATATCTGGCAGATGGCGACCCGTCCGGGCTGGTGCCTTGGCATGATGGGCACCCAGCGCCGCACCTTCCGCAACATCGCCGGTCACGCCAAGAACGTCACCGACCTTTCCTCGCTCTCCTCCTGGACCGCGGAGCAGTTCGACCCACAGCTCAACTGGAACGACGTTGCGTGGATCAAGGAGCAATGGGGCGGCAAGCTCATCCTCAAGGGCATTCTCGACGCCGAAGACGCAAGAATGGCGGCGAAGTCCGGTGCAGATGCTATCATCGTGTCGAACCATGGCGGACGCCAGCTCGACGGCGCGCCATCTTCAATCTCCATGCTGCAGCCGATCGTTGATGCTGTCGGCGACGCGATCGAAGTTCATGTCGATGGCGGCATTCGTTCCGGCCAGGATGTGCTGAAAGCCCGCGCGCTAGGCGCGCAGGGTGTCTTCATCGGCCGCCCGTTCCTCTACGGCCTCGGCGCGATGGGCAAGGACGGCGTAACGCTGGCGCTTGAGATCATCCGCAAGGAGCTGGATGTCACGATGGCGCTCTGCGGTAAGCGCGACGTCAACGAGATCGACAAGTCGATCATCCATTCCATTAACTTTTGACGATGTTTGGAGCCGGCCCCGTGCCGGCTCCTATACTTTAGCTATTACTTATACAATATCGCGCCAGACGCGAATTCTAGTAGAAAATACACCGCAGGGTTACTTAATAACCAAGTGTTAAACATATCTCTTTACCATATCCGGCAATGCGGCTTGTGAGCCGATTTTCTGTTCGGATTTGGAGTGGGAACCGATGAAGTGCATTTCCGCCATTGCCATCGTGGCTGTCAGTCTGATGGCGGGATCGAGTGCGGCCTTTGCCGCTGATATAATTGCAGAGCCTGTTATTGAGCCAATGCCGGAACAGGTCAATGCCTCCGGCTGGTATATCCGTGGCGACCTCGGTTACAATTTCAAATCCAGCACGGGCGGCGAGTGGAACTTCTGGAACCAGTTCGATCCACCCTATCGCGGCATTGACGACACGCTGCGTTACGACGATTTCAACCTCAAGGCAGGCGCAACCTATGGCGTGGGTGTCGGCTATCGCTTCACCGACACATTCCGCGCCGATGCCACGCTGGACTACTTCCGCGCAGGCATCAACGGGCGCACCCCCTGTCCGAGCTATGTGAAGTCCGGGAAGGGGCTCAATCCGGTCGAGGACAATTGCAACTACGAGGATTCGTCCACGGCCAATATCTGGACGGCCATGGCCAATGCCTATGTCGACCTGCCGCGTACCGGCCCTGTCACGCCTTATCTCGGCGCGGGTCTTGGTGCTGCCTATGTCAGATATGACGACTGGAAATCCCATGAAGTCTGCGCTGGCTGCACCTATTCCAGCGAAAAGGGCGGACTGGACAGCTGGCGTTTTGCAATGGCTCTCATGGCCGGCGTCAGCTATGACCTGACCGAACAGCTCAAGCTGGATGTTGGCTATCGCTATATGCGTATCAATGGCGGCAAGGCCTATGGATACGATGCGGACGACCGCAACACCAACCCTTACGGCAGCGCCGAAGGACCGGGCGCCACCGGAACGCAGGCCAAGGACAACGGCTTCAACATGCACACGATCCGCGCCGGTCTGCGTTACGAATTCCGTTAAGCATCGTGCTCACGTGAATAGCAAAGCCCGGTTCAGCCGGGCTTTCTTCATTTCAGCCGCGTGAAACCGGCGCTTTCGACAATAGCACCGTGCGGATGGCGAAACTGGAATGAATGCGCGCGACACCGGGCAATCGCGACAGGATTTCCTTGTGAATGACCTCATAGGCCGCAGCATTTTCAGCTTCGACGCGCAGAATGTAATCTGCATCACCCGTCATGAGATAGCACTCCTGCACTTCGGGATGCCGCCGCACCGCTTCCTCGAAACGGTTCAGAAATTCCTCCGTCTGCCGGTCGAGCGTAATGCGCACGATGGCGACCAGCCGCTCATCGCCACCGGATGAGCCGACGATGGCCGTATAGCCACGGATAACGCCGCTTTCCTCCAATATCTGCACCCGTCGCAGACAGGCGGACTGGGAAAGCCCCACCTCGCTGGCCAGCTGGCTGTTGGTCATGCGCCCGTCACGGCGCAGGCAACGGATGATGTTGCGGTCTATACTGTCGAGCGTTGCCATGAATAATCTTCAACCGAAAAGCTAAAATATGCGCAAGTTGTGCGGAAATTCGCATAATATGCGATAAATAGCAAAAACATTCGAATAGTCTTCGATTAATATATGAGCAAGCTGTGGGTGTGAGGAGCGGCCGGGTTTCTCCGCCGGGGCTTTATACGCTCTGGGCGGCGCGCGATCCATATCGTCAGCGGCTTTCAGGCGTTCTCATTGAGTAGTCGGAGGCTTGGAAAGAACCGCGTAAATGGTTGATATGGCGATGCAATTTTCACAGGACGAGCGTGACCTTGCCGCCGGCGGCGTCTTGACAATCGATCTTGCGGCGCTGCGGCACAATTATTCGGCCATTGCCCGTCATATCGCGCCCACGCGCGCCGCTGCTGTCGTGAAGGCGGATGCCTACGGCCTCGGAGCCAGCCGCGTTGCCCCGGCCTTTTACGATGCCGGTTGCCGTGATTTCTTCGTCGCCCATCTTGGCGAGGCCATTGCGCTGAAGCCGTTTCTCCAGCCCGATGCGACACTTTACGTTCTGAACGGTCTTCAGCCGGGAACGGAAGAAGCCTGCGCTCGCGACGGCATCCTGCCGGTGCTGAACTCACTCGAACAGATCGAAAACTGGGGGGCACTCGCCGCCAGACAGGGCAGAAAGCTGCCTGCCCTTCTGCAACTCGATACCGGCATGTCGCGTCTTGGCCTCTCCGCCAGTGAATTCGAGCGCCTTCTGGAAAATTTCGCGCTTCTGGACAATATCGATATCAAGTTTGTCATCAGCCATCTGGCCAGCGGCGACGAGCCAGAAAATGCGGCAAACGCGCGCCAGCTTGCCAATATGACGGCCCTGCTTGTGCGACTGCCGAAACTTCCGGTTGCCTTCGCCAATTCCGGCGGCAGCTTTCTTGATAAATCCTATCATTTCGACCTCGCCCGCCCCGGCGTTGCGCTTTATGGCGTTGGGCCCGAAAATGAGGTCGTTCCTGTCCTCACCCTGTCGGCACGTGTCATTCAGGTGCGCGATATCGACAAGGGAGCGGCGGTTGGCTATGGCGGCACCTATGTCGCTGAAGGCCCGACGCGGGTCGCGACCATTGCGGTGGGCTATGCCGATGGCTGGTTCCGCTCTCTCAGCAACAAGGGTTCTGCCTTCTTTGGCGATACGCGCCTGCCGATCATCGGTCGCGTCTCGATGGACTCGATCACGCTCGACGTCAGCGCATTGCCGGAAGGCACGCTGAAACTCGGCAGCCTTGTGGAACTGATTGGTCCGCACCAGCGTCTCGAAGACGTGGCACGCGACTGCGACACCATTCCCTATGAAATTCTGACTGCGCTCGGCAACCGTTATGCACGTGTCTACGTGGAGAGCGGCGCGAGCGACATAAAAGCATAAGACAAGAGGCGAACATGCAGATCACCATCCTCGGCAGCGGCGTCATCGGCGTTACGACCGCTTACTACCTCGCCAAGCTCGGTCATGAGGTAACCGTTGTCGACCGCGAAGAAGGCCCGGCACTGGAAACGAGTTTTGCCAATGCCGGCCAGGTTTCGCCCGGCTACGCCTCGCCCTGGGCTGCTCCCGGCATCCCGTTCAAGGCCGCGAAATGGCTGTTCCAGAAGCACGCGCCGCTCGTTCTGCGCCCGACCTGCGATCCGGTCCAGTACAGCTGGCTCCTGCAGATGCTCGCCAACTGCACCGACAGCCGCTACAAGATCAACAAGACCCGCATGGTGCGCGTGGCCGAATATGCGCGCGATTGCCTTGTCGATCTGCGCAAGGATACAGGCATCGAATACGACCAGCGCATGCAGGGTACGCTCCAGCTGTTCCGCGAACAGTACCAGCTTGACGGCATCGGCAAGGACATTGAAGTGCTGCGCCAGGATGGCGTGCCGTTCGAAGTGCTCGACCGCGAAGGCTGCGTCAAGGTGGAACCGGCGCTTGCGCATGCGAAGGACAAGTTCGTCGGTGGCCTGCGCCTGCCGCATGACGAAACCGGCGACTGCTTCAAATTCACCAATGCGCTGGCAAAGATTGCCGAAGGGCTTGGCGTGAAATTCCGCTTCGGCGTCAACATCAAGTCACTGCTGATGTCGGGCGGCAAGGTTTCCGGCGTCGAGACTTCGCAAGGCATTCTGACTGCCGACCGCTATGTGGTTGCGCTTGGCAGCTACACGCCTGCACTGGTCAAGTCGCTCGGCCTCAACGCCCCGATCTATCCGGTGAAAGGCTATTCGATTACTGCGCCGATCATCAATGAAGAACGCGCCCCGGTTTCGACCGTACTCGATGAGAGCTACAAGATCGCCATTACCCGCCTCGGCGACCGCATCCGTGTCGGCGGCATGGCGGAAGTGTCGGGCTTCACCAAGGATCTGCCTGCCGCGCGCCGCGCAACGCTGGATCTGTCGGTCACCGACCTGTTCCCCGGCGGCGACCTGAAAGCTGCAACCTTCTGGTCGGGCCTGCGCCCGATGACACCGGATTCCACGCCGATCATCGGTGCAACGCGCTATGACAACGTGTTCATCAATGCCGGTCATGGAACGCTTGGCTGGACCATGTCGTGCGGTTCCGGCAAGCTGCTCGCCGACCTTATTTCCGGCAACAAGCCGGATATCCGGGCGGACGACCTTGGCATTTCCCGCTACGAATAAGAAAATGCCTGTGCGCCGTCAAAAACTTGGCGGCGTGCAGGCGCTGACGATTTCGCACGGCACCAAAACTTCCTGAACCCAAATTCTGCTGCAATCCCGTGTCTCATTGGATGCGATCTTGCCGCGTTGATTCTGGTCGGGAAACTTGCATGAGACGAGTGTATAAGTTCACTGGCCTTTTTCTGGGTCTGATAGTTGTTGCAGGTGTTCTGTACGGTGGAAAAGGATACTTGGACGCTCTGTCGGATGCGCCGGAATTACGTCAACGCGCCGATGCATTAATAGTCCGGGGACAGGGAGGAAACTCGCTCGGTGGGGAACATCTGGCGATATTGCTTGCTGTAGAAGACCCCAATTTCGCCAACCACATTGGCGTTGATTTTTCCACGCCCGGAGCAGGCGCGACGACAATCACCCAATCGGCATCCAAACGCCTTGCTTTCAAAGAATTTCATCCCGGCCTCGGCAAGATTCGGCAAACCGGTTATGCATTGGGCCTCGAAAGCCGACTTTCAAAGGAACAAATCCTTGCCCTGTGGCTCGATACTCTGGAAATGGGTGAAGGTCCTCAAGGATGGATGACTGGTTTCAATAATGCCAGTTCCCTGATTTATGGGCGAGCACCTGCCGAATTGAACAACCTGGAATTCATGCGGCTGGTTGCCGTTCTCATCTCACCGGCGTTGTATAAACTGAGCGAGAAAGACACTGCTCTCGATGAGCGTGTCGGACGAATAGAACGTCTCGTAGCAGGCAAGTGTGCAGCCAAAAGCCATGGCGACGTCTGGCTCGAAGGATGTCGGCAACCTTCCGATGGTTAACTGGAAGTTATACCGTTTGCCTCCCTCTGACTAAAAACTTGGCGGCGTGCAGGCGCTGACGATTTCACACGGCACCGGGCCAACGCAACGAAACCGGTGCGGCAGCTTCGAGGAAAAATAATAGGCATCGCCCGGCCCCAATATGCGGCGTTCGGCTCCAACCGTCACTTCAATGCGGCCTGAAATGACGATGCCTCCCTCCTCGCCCTCGTGCATCAAAAGCACTTTGCCCGTGTCGGAACCGGGCTCGTACCGCTCCTTCAGCATCTGCAGCGAACGTGAAAATAGGTGGTCCCCCACCTGCCGGTAGGAGATCGGCCCCTTGCCGATTTCCACAAGCTCCTCCGCCTGATAGAATACCTTGTGCGGCGCATCCGGTTCGAGCGCGAAAAACTCGGCCATGCCGATGGGAATTCCGTCGAGAATGCGCTTCAATGCGCCGACCGACGGGTTGGACTGATTGGCTTCGATGAGGGAGATGGTCGAATTGGTCACGCCTGCCCTTTTGGCAAGCTCGCGCTGTGACAGATTCTGCCGCATGCGCACATAACGAAGCCTCCCGCCGATATCGATGCTCATCGAACCTTCCCTTCATGTTTATGATGTTCGATATAGCACAAACCCGATAATTATCCCACATGAAAACAATAGCTTAATATCCTGAAGAAAAGGACTTGTTGCCCTTCGCAAAGCATGTCCTGCTACCCCCAAACAGGAGGACACCATGCTCACCAAAACCAACGCGCCAAGCCTTGAGAATTTCTGGATGCCGTTTACCGCAAACCGGCAGTTCAAGGCAGCGCCTCGCCTGCTCGCAAGTGCTTCGGGCATGTACTACACCGACACCGACGGCAATCAGGTTCTGGACGGCACGGCAGGTCTGTGGTGCTGCAACGCCGGTCATGGCCGCAAGCGCATTACCGAAGCGGTCGAACGCCAGATTTCCACCATGGATTTCGCGCCCACGTTCCAGATGGGCCACAACGTCGCCTTCGACTTTGCCGAAAAGCTAGCCGCCATTGCGCCCGGCGGACCGGATGCGAAGCTCGACCGCGTGTTCTTCACCAATTCCGGCTCGGAATCGGTCGACACCGCACTGAAGATCGCCATCGCCTATCAGCGCGCCATCGGACAGGGCACCCGCACCATGGTTCTGGGTCGCGAAAAGGGCTATCACGGCGTCGGTTTCGGCGGCATTTCCGTCGGCGGCCTCGTCAATAACCGCCGCGTCTTCCCGCAGATTCCCGCCGATCACCTGCGCCACACGCTCGACATCGAGAAGAACGCCTTCTCCAAGGGCCTGCCTGCGCATGGCATCGAACTGGCGGATGATCTGGAACGCCTGGTGCAGCTGCATGGCGCGGAAAAGATCGCTGCCGTCATCGTTGAACCGATGTCCGGTTCGGCTGGCGTCATCCTGCCGCCGAAGGGCTATCTGGAGCGCCTGCGCGCCACGGCTGACAAGCACGGCATCCTGCTGATCTTCGACGAAGTCATCACCGGTTTCGGCCGCCTCGGCACGCCGTTTGCCGTCGATTATTTCGGCGTTGTGCCTGACCTCGTGACCACCGCCAAGGGCCTTACCAATGGCGCCATCCCGATGGGCGCGGTCTTCGCCGGCCGCAAGGTGCACGATGGCCTGATGACCGGTCCGGAAAACGCCATCGAGCTTTTCCACGGCTATACCTATTCCGGCCATCCGGTCGCCTCCGCTGCCGGTCTCGCCACGCTGGAAGTCTATGCCGAAGAGGGTCTCCTGACCCGCGGTGCGCAGCTTGCCGACCACTGGCAGGAAGCGTTGCACTCGCTCAAGGGCGCTTCGAACGTCATCGACATCCGCAACCTCGGTCTGGTCGGCGCCATCGAGCTTTCATCGCGCGAAGGTGCACCGGGTGCCCGCGCCTATGACGTCTTCGTGGATTGCTTCAAGAAGGGCCTGCTGATCCGTGTCACCGGCGATGTGATTGCCCTTTCGCCGCCGCTGATCGTGGAAAAGGAACAGATCGACACGATCGTTTCCATCATCGGCGACGCCATCAAACGCGCAGCCTGACCAACACCCAGGTCATGCTGCCTTTTAGCCGCCGCTGTTCCCCTGCGGCGGCTTTTTTCCACTCCACTTATCCCTGCGAGGGCGTGAAGTTCGCCACCAGCGCATGGCTGTCTCCGGGATAGGTAAAGCGAACATGCGTCACCGGCTGGTCAGCGTTCCACGTCTGGCGTTCGATCACCAGACAGGGCGAACCCAGCGGAATACCGAGCATGCCCGCATTTTCCTGCGTGGCGGCAATTGCGCGGATGGAGTGTTTTGCGCTGCTCCACGGAACGCATGAAACCAGCCAGGGGCCGGGCGAATTTTCGGCAAAGTCTGTTGACGCCGCCGTTGGAACCGCATCCAGACTGATGATGCGCTCCTCCAGGGCAAAGACGCGCTTGCCCGCAAAGTGACGGCAGACAAGTTCCACCAGCGGCGTATGGCGCGGCATATCGATATGCCTTGCGTCGGCTGGCCCGCTCAACCGCTCGCGCCGGCTCGTCAGTTCGAACCGATAGGCGACGCCAAGCGCCGCCACCTCATCGCGAATATCGTGGATTTCGAGGATTGCCGCCTGCGACTGCGGAAAGGAGACGAAGCTTCCCGACCGGCGCTTGCGCTCGATCAGGCCCGCCTTGGCAAGCTGGGTCAGCGCCTTGTTCACGGTCATGCGCGAACAGCCGTACTGTTCCGTCAGTTCATGCTCGAACGGGATGCGATGGCCGGGCAGCCACTCCCCCGACAGAATGCGCGATTCGATATCGTCCAGAATACGCTGATGCAGCGAAAGCGCCGGTGTTTCCTTTGCGATCGAATCTCCGCCAGCCATGCCGTCTCCTGTCAGGCGAGTAATTCGCCTATGGTTTTCTGGAAAGCACGCTCGGCTTCATCGCGCAAGCGGTGACGCCCGCCTTCCACCTGTTTAACGCCGCGCACCCATACATCGTTGATATGGGCGCGACCGCCGAAAATCCAGCCGTCCAGCACTGCGTCGCCTTTTGCATGCGGCAGACGCCCCGCATCAAGCGCAACGAAATCGGCTGAAGCGCCAATTTTCAGGCCATCGCCGGCGCGTCCCATGGCGATATTGCCGCCCGCAACCGCGCCATCGAACAGCGCACGCCCGGTCGATCCTTCGTTTTCGGCCAGCACATTGCGAGCGCGATGGAACAGACGCTGCGAATATTCGAGTTGTCGCAACTCGTCGCCAATGCCGATCAGCACGTTCGAATCCGAGCCTATGCCGAACTTGCCACCGGCAGCGGCAAACACCGTCGCGTTGAAAGTGCCGTCGCCGAGATTGGCTTCCGTCACCGGGCAGAGACCGGCAATCGCACCCGCCTCGGCCATATGCTTCGTTTCATCGTCGGTCATGTGGGTGGCATGAATGAGGCACCAGCGCGACGACAGGTCCTGATTATCGAGCAACCATTCGACCGGGCGCTTGCCCGACCAGGCGATGCAGTCCTCCACTTCCTTCACCTGCTCGGCCACATGGATATGCACCGGCGCATCGGGCAGAAGCTGCGTAACGACCTTGAGTTCATCCGGCGTGACGGCGCGCAAACTGTGCGGCGCAACACCCAGAACAGCGCCATCGAAACCCGCCAGTGCCTGTTTGCAGCCTTCCAGCAGTCGCGCAAAGCGCTCCGGATCGTTGATGAACCGGCGCTGGCCTTCATTGGGAGCCGCGCCGCCAAAGCTCGAATGCGCATAAAAGACCGGCAGGAGCGTCAGGCCCATGCCCGCCCTTTTGGCAGCGGAGACAATGCGATCCGCCATTTCGGAAAGATTGGCGTAAGGCGCGCCATCACGATCATGGTGCAGGTAATGGAATTCGCCGACGCGCGTAAATCCAGCCTCCAGCATATCGACGTAGAGGCGCAGCGCCACGGTTTCCGCCTGTTCCGGCGACATGGTGAGCGCGAATTTATACATGATCTCGCGCCAGCTCCAGAACGAATCGGCGGACGGGCCGCGCCGTTCCGCAAGCCCTGCCATGCCATATTGGAAAGCGTGGCTGTGCAGGTTCGGCATGCCCGCGATGACGACAGCATGAGGCTCATCACCCGGCTTCACGGACGAACCCGCTTCGAGCGACACGATCTTTCCATCAGCAATGCCGATCCGCACGTCGTCGGCCCAGCCGCTCTCGAAGAGCGCCTGACCGGCATGGACAAAACGTGTTTTGAGCGTGGCATCTGACATGGATAAGCTCTCCTCGACTTCGTTCTCATGCATTTCTACGCAAAGCAGTTTCCGCTTTTGGATCGAAAATGCCCCGGCGCATTTTTTTCTTTGCTGTTCCGGTAATATGTATATACATTATCTCAAAACAGGGGAAGCGAGAAAACGCTCATGCTCAAGAATTCAAGCACCGTTTTCACCAACGCTCGCATTGCGACGCTGGCGGAAAATGCCGCAAATCTCGGTTTGATCGAACGGGCGGCGATTGCCGTCAGGGATGGCAGGATCGTCTATGTCGGCCCCGAAAGCGCGCTGCCGGGTGAATATGATTCCTTCGACAGGATAGATTGTGGCAACCGGCTCATCACGCCGGGATTGATCGACTGCCACACGCATCTTGTCCATGCAGGCAATCGCGCGCACGAGTTCGAACTGCGTCTCAACGGTGCATCCTATGAGGAAGTCGCGCGCGCTGGCGGCGGCATTGTTTCCTCGGTCAAGAACCTGCGTGCCGCCAGCGAAGACGATCTGGTGCGCGAAACCCTGCCCCGCCTCGATGCGCTGATTGCCGAAGGCGTCACCACCGTCGAAGTCAAATCCGGTTACGGTCTCGACCGCGACAGCGAGATCAAGTCCCTGAAAGCGGCTCGCCGTCTTGGCGAAGAGCGCGACGTGGCGATCCGCACGACCTTCCTCGGCGCGCACGCCCTGCCGCCCGAAATGAACGGCGACAAGGCCGCCTATATCGATCGCATCATCAATGACATGCTGCCCGCCATTGCCGCCGAGGGGCTGGCCGATGCCGTCGATGGCTTCTGCGAGGGGATCGCCTTTCTGCCCGATGAAATCACCCGCGTGTTCGATGCGGCCAAGGCCCATGGTCTTGCCGTCAAGCTTCATGCAGACCAGCTTTCCAACCTGCATGGCGCGGCACTTGCCGCGTCCTATGGCGCGCTTTCGGCCGACCATCTGGAATATACGGACGCGGAAGGCGCTGCCGCGATGGCCAAGGCCGGAACCGTGGCCGTGCTGCTGCCCGGCGCCTATTACTTCATCCGGGAAACGCAAAAGCCGCCGGTCGATGCCTTCCGCGCCGCAGGCACCAGGATGGCGCTTGCCACCGACAACAATCCGGGCACTTCGCCGCTGACTTCGCTGCTCCTGACCATGAACATGGGCGCAACGCTCTTCCGCATGACGGTGGACGAATGCATCGCAGGCGTCACCCGCGAGGCCGCACGCGCGCTCGGCATACACGAGCGTACCGGAACGCTGGAGACCGGCAAGGACGCCGATCTCGCCATATGGGACGTCGACCGTCCGGCTGAACTTGTCTACCGCATCGGCTTCAATCCGCTCTGGAAGCGGGTGTTCAAAGGCCAGCTTTAACTCATTTGCAATGGAGCCTTCCATGACCATCATCCTCAAGCCCGGCAGCGTATCGCTGGAAACGCTTGAAACAATCTATCGCGATGGCCTCCCCGTCCGCATTGATCCAGCCTTTCATGCCGGTGTTGAAAAAGCGGCAGCGCGCATTGCGGAAATCGCGGCAGGCGACGAGCCGGTTTACGGCATCAATACGGGCTTCGGAAAACTCGCCTCGATCCGCATCGCGGCAGGCGATGTCGCCACCTTGCAGCGCAATCTGATCCTCTCGCATTGCTGCGGCGTCGGCGAGCCGCTTTCGGAAAACATCGTGCGTCTCATCATGGCGCTGAAGCTGATTTCGCTCGGTCGCGGCGCATCCGGCGTACGGCTTGAAGTCATCACCCTCATCGAAGACATGCTGGAAAAAGGCGTGATCCCGATGATCCCCGAAAAAGGCTCCGTCGGCGCTTCCGGTGATCTGGCGCCGCTTGCGCACATGACTGCGGCCATGATCGGCGAAGGCGAAGCCTTTTATAAGGGCGAGCGCCTCTCCGGCGCAAAGGCGCTGGAAAAGGCCGGCCTGAAACCGGTCGTGCTTGCCGCCAAGGAAGGGCTGGCACTGATCAACGGCACCCAGACTTCGACTGCGCTCGCACTCGCAGGTCTGTTCCGCGCCCATCGTGCGGCGCAGACGGCGCTCATCACCGGCGCCCTTTCGACTGATGCCGCCATGGGATCGGACGCGCCTTTCCACGAGGAAATCCACACGCTGCGCGGCCACAAGGGTCAGATCGATGCCGGGCGGGCCCTGCGTGCCCTGCTCGAAGGTTCCGTCATCCGCCAGAGCCACCTTGAGGGCGACCAGCGCGTGCAGGACCCCTATTGCATTCGCTGCCAGCCACAGGTCGACGGCGCATGCCTCGACATTCTGCGGCAGGCCGCACGCACGCTTGAAATCGAAGCCAATGCCGTCACCGACAATCCGCTGGTTCTCTCGGACGGCCGCGCGGTATCGGGCGGGAATTTCCACGCCGAACCCGTTGCCTTCGCCGCCGATCAGATCGCGCTCGCAATCTGCGAAATCGGCGCGATTTCGCAGCGCCGCATCGCTCTGCTGGTCGACCCGGCCTTGTCCTTCGGCCTTCCGGCTTTCCTCGCCCGCAAGCCGGGGCTCAACTCCGGCCTGATGATCGCCGAAGTCACTTCCGCCGCGCTGATGAGCGAGAACAAGCAGATGGCGCACCCGGCCTCGGTCGATTCCACCCCCACCTCTGCCAATCAGGAAGACCATGTGTCCATGGCCTGCCATGGCGCGCGCCGTCTTCTCCAGATGACCGCCAACCTCAATGCAATCATCGGCATCGAGGCGCTGACCGGCGCGCTCGGCGTCGAACTGCGCGAACCGCTGACCACCAGCCCTGAGCTTGCCAGGGTGATCGCCGCGTTGCGTGACCGCGTGCCGACGCTGGAAGACGACCGCTATATGGCCGACGACCTCAGGAACGCTGCCGATCTGGTGGCCGATGGCGTGCTTGCCGGGGCGGTTTCGGGCGGCATCCTGCCCTCGCTGGAGGCCTGATCATGAGCGCCTTTGAAGTCCGGCAAGGCACGTCGCCCGTCATTCTGGGCCTTCCTCATACGGGCACGGATGTTCCCGGCGACATCTGGGCGCGCCTCAATGAAAATGGCAGGATTCTCGCCGATACCGACTGGCACATCCACCGGCTTTATGACGGTGTCCTTGAAGGCGCGACCATGGTTCGCGCCACCTTCCACCGCTATTGCATCGACGCCAATCGCGACCCGGAAGGCGTCAGCCTCTATCCCGGCCAGAACACCACGACGCTGATCCCGGAAACCGACTTTGACGGGCTTTCGATCTGGAAGGACGGCGAGGCGCCGACCGAAACCGATATTGCGGATCGCATCGCCCGTTTCCACAAGCCCTATCACGACGCGCTTGCCGCCGAGATCAGCCGTGTGAAGGCGATCCACGGCGTCGCTATCCTATATGACTGCCATTCGATCCGGTCCCATATCCCGTTCCTGTTCGAAGGCAAGCTGCCGGATTTCAACATCGGGACGGATATGGGCAAGACCTGCGCGCCCGCCATCGAAGCCGCCGCTGTCGAGATAACGGGACAGGCCGAGGGCTACACGTCGGTCCTCAATGGCCGCTTCAAGGGCGGGTGGACGACCCGCCATTACGGCAAGCCCGAAACCGGCGTGCACGCCATCCAGATGGAGCTTGCCCAGTCCACGCATCTGGCCACCGAAGCGGTTCCCTTCGCCTATGACGAGGCCAAGGCGGACAAGCTTCGCGTACATCTCAAATCTCTTTTGCAGCAGCTGGAACAGCTGGCTCCCAAATTAATTTCCTGAGGAGAACATCATGTCCAATCCACGCCATAACGAGCGCGAAGTGCGTGCTCCACGCGGCAGCGAACTCAATGCAAAAAGCTGGCTGACCGAAGCGCCGCTTCGCATGTTGATGAACAACCTCGACCCTGACGTGGCCGAGCGCCCGCATGAGCTGGTCGTCTATGGCGGCATCGGTCGCGCAGCCCGCACATGGGATGATTTCGACAGGATCATCGCGACCCTCAAGACGCTCAACGAAGACGAAACCCTGCTGGTGCAGTCGGGCAAGCCCGTCGGCGTGTTCCGCACCCACAAGGATGCGCCACGCGTCCTGATCGCCAATTCCAACCTCGTGCCGCATTGGGCAACCTGGGACCACTTCAACGAACTGGATAAGAAGGGTCTTGCCATGTATGGCCAGATGACCGCCGGTTCGTGGATCTATATCGGCGCACAGGGCATCGTTCAGGGTACCTATGAGACCTTTGTGGAAGCCGGTCGCCAGCATTATGACGGCAACCTCAAGGGCAAATGGATTTTGACTGGCGGTTTGGGCGGCATGGGCGGCGCGCAGCCCCTTGCAGCGGTTATGGCCGGCGCCTGCTGCCTTGCGGTCGAATGCGACGAAACCCGCGCCGATTTTCGTCTGCGCACCCGTTATGTCGATGAAAAGACCCACAGCCTCGATGAGGCCCTGGCGAAGATTGAAGCATCGACCAAGGCAGGCGAGGCAAAGTCCATTGCGCTCATCGGCAATGCGGCCGAAATCTTCCCGGAACTCGTCAAGCGCGGCGTGAAGCCGGATATCGTCACCGACCAGACTTCCGCTCACGATCCGGTGCACGGCTATCTGCCGATCGGCTGGTCCGTCGCCGAATGGCGCGCCAAGCAGGAAAGCGATCCGAAGGCCGTTGCCAAGGCTGCCCGCGCCTCGATGAAGGTGCAAGTTCAAGCCATGCTCGACTTCTGGAACGCAGGCATTCCAACGGTCGATTACGGCAACAATATCCGCCAGATGGCGCTGGAAGAAGGACTGGAGAACGCTTTCGATTTCCCGGGCTTCGTGCCGGCCTATATCCGCCCGCTCTTCTGCCGCGGCATCGGGCCTTTCCGCTGGGCTGCCCTTTCCGGTGACCCTGAGGATATTGCCAAGACCGACGCCAAGGTGAAGGAACTGTTGCCGGACAACAAGCACCTGCACAACTGGCTCGACATGGCGAAGGAGCGCATCGCCTTCCAGGGCCTGCCTGCACGCATCTGCTGGGTCGGCCTCGGCGACCGTCACCGCCTTGGCCTCGCCTTCAACGAAATGGTCAGGAACGGCGAGCTGAAAGCGCCGGTCGTGATCGGTCGCGACCATCTCGACAGCGGCTCGGTTGCTTCACCGAACCGCGAGACCGAAGCGATGAAGGACGGCTCGGACGCCGTCTCCGACTGGCCGCTTCTGAACGCGCTTCTCAACACGGCCTCGGGCGCGACATGGGTGTCGCTCCATCACGGCGGCGGCGTCGGCATGGGCTTCAGCCAGCATTCGGGCATGGTCATCTGCTGCGATGGCACCGAAGATGCCGATGAGCGCATCGGTCGCGTGTTGTGGAACGACCCTGCAACCGGGGTCATGCGCCATGCCGATGCGGGCTATGACATAGCGCTCGACTGGGCGAAGCAGCAGGGCCTGCGCCTGCCCGGCATACTCGGAAACTGAGGTCGAATGGCGCTCACGATCCTCAAGGCCGAAAACCATCGCCGCATGCCGTGGAAAAACGGCGGCGGCGTCACGGTCGAAATCGCCATTCATCCGCAAGGCGTGTCAGTCGATGATTTCGACTGGCGCGTTTCCATGGCCACGGTGGCCAGCGATGGCCCGTTTTCCGTCTTTCCCGGTATCGACCGTACATTGTCGGTGCTGGAGGGAGACGGCATCCTGCTCGATGTCGAGGGGGAGGAAACGAAGCTCACCCGCGAAAGCGCACCGCTGGCTTTTGCCGCCGATGCGCATTCCAGCGCGCGGCTGCTCGGATCGGCCATTACCGATCTCAACGTCATGACACGGCGCGGTCGCCTCGCCCATAAGGTCAGGCGCCTGCCTGTCGATGGCACCACATTGACCGTGGCCGATGGCAACCCGGCGCTTCTTTTCTGTTCCGAAGGCCAGCTCGATTTGAATTCAGGTTCCGGGGCAGTTCGCCTGGAGAAACTGGACTGCGCGGTTTTCGCAGGCGGCAACGCCGAGCCCCTGACGATCAGGGGTAAGGGAACCGCATTTCTGATCTCGATTGTTGCAATCTGACCAGAGCCGTCCGCAGCAGGCAGACAGCCCGCACGAAAAATATTCCCTTAAAACATTCAGTGGCATATGAAAGGGCCGCGACTTGTGTCGCGGCCCTTTCACTTCAGGATTCATCCCACATGGCCGTTTCAGCAGAAGACCTCGAAAACCGTATTGTCTACGTCAACGGTGAATATGTCCCCGCCCGCGATGCACGCATTTCCATCTTTGACCGCGGCTTTCTGTTCGGTGACGGCATCTATGAAGTGACCGCCGTGCTGGAGGGCAAGCTCATCGACAGCGAACCGCATATGCGGCGCCTGCGCCGCTCGACCGGCGAGATCGGCATTCCGATGCCGATGGATGAAAACGAGATCGTGGCCGTCGAGCGCGAGCTGATCCGCCGCAACAATCTGACCGAAGGCCTAGTCTATCTGCAGGTGACACGCGGCGACGGGCGCGACCGCGATTTCGTGCCTGCAAAGGGCATGAAGCCATCGGTTGTCCTGTTCACGCAGGAAGCGAACCTGCTCGACAAGCCTGCGCTGAAAACCGGCGCGCGCGTGCTGTCGCTGGAAGATCTGCGCTGGAAGCGCCGCGATATCAAGACGGTCTGCCTGCTGCCGCAGGCGCTCGCCAAGGAAATCGCCAAGAATGCCGGCTGCGATGAAGCGTGGATGATCGAGGACGGCTATGTGACCGAAGGTGCGTCGTCCACTGCTTATATCGTCACGCAGGATGATGTCGTCGTCACGCGCCCCAACAGCAATTCCATCCTGCCCGGCTGCACGCGCCTGTCGCTGCTGCAACTGATCGCCGAGACCGGCATGAAGCTGGAGGAGCGCCTTTTCACCATCGATGAGGCCTATGCGGCAAAGGAAGCTTTCCTCACCAGCGCAGGCACATTCGTCACGCCGATCACCGTCATCGATGAAAAGTCCATCGGCGATGGCAAACCCGGTCCGGTCGCCCAGCGCCTGCGCGAAATCTATCTCGATCACGCCCGCCGCACGGCGATCTGAGGCACGACGCACCCATTTTTCTTCGCTCCTCATCCTGAGCTTGTCGAAGGATCGAAGGGCGAGGGAAAACGCACAACGCCTGCCCTCGTCCTTCGAGGCTTCGCTTCGCTCCGCACCTCAGGATGAGGGATAAGCGTCGCGCCAGACAAAGCTTAAATGATTTCCCCCAACACAAAACCGCGCCGGAATTGCTTCCGGCGCGGTCTGGAGCTTCGCCCGCCCCGACGGCAAGCACCAGGCGTATTTTGGTTATGGTGAGCCGAAAATGGTGGAGTTTGAGAACCGAAGCGCAGCGTACTTCTGAACATAATCCCGAAAAGTTGCAGACTTTTCGGATAAGATTATGTGCCTAAAGAAGGTACGTGAGCACCGGAAGCGCAAAACAACGCCATTTGTAGGCCGCCAGAGCCGAAATATCAGCGCTTCTGGTTATAGACGTCGATACAGACAGCCCCCAGCAGCACGATCCCCTTGATGACCTGCTGATAGTCGATGCCGATGCCGAGGATCGACATGCCGTTGTTCATGACGCCCATGATGAGCGCGCCGATCACCGCACCCGTCACACGACCCACACCGCCATAGGCCGATGCGCCGCCGATGAAGCAGGCCGCGATCACGTCCAGCTCGAAGCCGATACCGGCCTTGGGCGTCGCCGTGTTGAGGCGCGCTGCGAAGACGAGACCGGCAAGTGCTGCCAGCACGCCCATATTGACGAAAGCGAGGAAGGTCAGCCGCTCGGTCTTCACGCCGGAAAGCTTTGCCGCATGGCGGTTTCCGCCCACTGCATAGATTTGCCGTCCGAGCACCGTCCGGTTGGTGAGAAACGCATAGGCCGCAATCAGAACCGCCATGATGATGAGCACGTTCGGCAAGCCGCGATGCATGGAAATCAAGAGCGACAGATAGGCAATCGCTGCAAAGAACAGAATGTTCTTGATGACGAACAGGCCGAACGGCTCCGTTTCCACTTCATGGGCAATATGGCGCTGGCGTGATTTCACGTTCTGCCAGATCATGAAACCGGCAAGCAGCACGCCGATGATGAGCGACGTCAGATAGACACCGCCGGTCGTACCGATAATTTCCGGAATGAAGCCGGACGACAGTTTCTGGAACACGACCGGAAACGGACCCACCGACTGCCCGCCCAGCACGGCCAGCATCAGGCCCTTGAAGACCAGCATGCCCGCCAGCGTGACGATAAAGGACGGTATATTGAAATAGGCGACCCAGAACCCCTGTATCGCGCCGATGAGACCGCCCACCAGCAGGCAGAGAATTGCCGCGATGGGAAAGGGCACGCCGAGCCTCACCATCATCACGGCGGCAAGCGCGCCGATAAAACCGCAGACCGAGCCGACCGAAAGATCGATATGGCCGGTGACGATGATGAGAAGCATCCCCAATGCCATGATGACGATATAGCTGTTCTGAAGCACCAGATTGGTGAGGTTCAGCGGCTTCATCAGCACGCCGCCCGTCACGATCTGGAAAAATATCATGATCGCGACCAGCGAGAGCAGCATGCCGGATTCGCGCAGATTGTTCTTGAGGTAACGCCCCACGCTGCTTGCAGGAACTTTCGATCCACTGCTTCCGATGATATTCTCGCTCATTGCCGTTTTCCCTTGTTCCGCATGATGGCGCGCATGATGTTTTCCTGCGTTGCTTCCTCGCCGGCGACTTCGCCGACAAAGGCACCTTCATGCATGACGACGATGCGGTCGCAGATGCCGATCAGTTCCGGCATTTCCGAAGAAATCACGACCACGCCCTTGCCGCTGTCTGCCAGTGAATTGATGATTGTGTAGATGTCGTATTTCGCGCCGACATCGATGCCGCGCGTCGGCTCGTCGAGGATGAGCACGTCGGGGCCGGTGAAGAGCCACTTCGACAGCACGACCTTCTGCTGGTTGCCGCCCGAAAGCGTGCCGGTTTCCTGATAGACGTTGTGGCAGCGAATGCTCATCTGCTCGCGATAGGAATTCGCGATCTTCATTTCGCGAATGTCGTCGATGACGCCTTTCGGACTGACGCCGCGCAAGTGCGCGAGCGAGATGTTGCGCGAGATGTTTTCGCCTAAGACCAGGCCGAGCTTCTTGCGGTCCTCGGTCACATAGGCAAGCCCTGCCTTGATCGCCCGCGCCACGGTGGAAATGTCCGCCTGCCTGCCGTTGATGCGTGCGTCGCCGCTGATATTCGTTCCCCATGAACGCCCGAAAAGGCTCATGGCGAATTCCGTGCGGCCCGCGCCCATCAATCCGGCAATGCCGACGATTTCGCCCGCACGCACCTTGAACGATACGTTCTTGACCGAATGCCGCTCGGGGTGCAGCGGATGATAGACCGACCAGTTATCGACTTCGAAGATGACTTCGCCGATCTTGGGATCACGCTTCGGGTAGCGGCTTTCCAGGTCGCGATCCACCATCTTGCGGATGATGTCGTCCTCCTCCACTTCGCCTGCATGACAATCCAGCGTGGCCACCGCCTTGCCGTCGCGCAGCACGGTGATCTTGTCGGCGACCTCGCGGATTTCATTGAGCTTGTGCGAAATGAGGATCGACGTGATGCCCTGCGCGCGAAACTCCCGCAGAAGCGCCAGCAACGCCGCGCTGTCGGTCTCGTTGAGGCTCGCGGTCGGTTCGTCGAGGATCAGGAGCCGCACGCGTTTCGACAATGCCTTGGCGATTTCGACAAGCTGCTGCTTGCCCACGCCGATATCGGTGACGAGCGTATCGGGCTGTTCCGACAGGCCCACCTTCTGCAAAAGCTCGCGGGTGCGCTTGTGCACCGTGCTGCGGTCGATGACACCATAGCTCGCGGGCGGATTGACGAGGAAAATGTTCTCGGCAATCGTCATCAGCGGTATGAGCGCCAGTTCCTGATGGATGATGACGATGCCAAGCGCTTCGGAATCGTTGATGTCGCGAAACTGCCGTTCCTCGCCGTCGAAGAAAATCGACCCCTCATAGCTGCCATGCGGATAGACCCCCGACAGCACCTTCATCAAGGTCGACTTACCCGCCCCGTTCTCACCCACAAAGGCGTGGATCTCGCCCGGCATCACGGTAAAACTGACATCGCTCAGCGCTTTGACAACCCCGAAAGACTTGCTGATGCCGCGCATTTCCAGAAGCGGCTTGCCGGAGATATCCGGCTCGCCGTCAGGCTGCTCGCGCAGGACAGGATTGGCTACATTCATCGCTCGCTCCCATTACAAATTCTGCAACCATTGCCCTCGCTGGAAAGACAACGCTGTCAATCGCCAAGCCTACCCCAGCCGAAAGGCTGGGGAGTTTGGGGCAATGGCTTGCAGAATAGTTCCGGGCACATCCTCCGATACGCCCGGAACAATAAATTACTGAATCTGGTCTTCCTTGTAGTAACCGCTATCGACCAGAACCTGCTTCCAGTTCGACTTGTCGACGATCACCGGCTTGAGCAGGTAGGACGGCACGACCTTGACGCCATTGTCATAGGTCTTGGTGTCGTTGACTTCCGGCTCCTTGCCGCTCATCAGCGCATCGACCATGTCGACCGTGACCTTGGCGAGTTCACGGGTATCCTTGAAGATGGTCGAGTTCTGCTCACCGGCGAGGATCGACTTCACCGAAGGCACTTCCGCGTCCTGACCGGAGACGACCGGCATCGGCATGTCGCCACTGCCATAGCCTACACCCTTGAGCGACGACAGGATACCGATGGAAATGCCGTCATAAGGCGACAGGACCGCATCGAGCTTCTTGTCGGCATAATAGGCGGAAAGGATCGAATCCATGCGGGCCTGAGCGGTTGCACCGTCCCAGCGCAGGGTCGCCACCTTGTCCATGCCGGTCTGGCCGCTGCCGATAACGACCTTGCCGCTATCGATATAAGGCTGAAGCACCGACATCGCGCCGTTGTAGAAGAAGTAGGCGTTGTTATCGTCAGGCGAGCCGCCGAAAAGCTCGATATTGAACGGGCCCGGCTTGTTCTTCAGGTCCAGAGCCTTCTCGATGGACTGCGCCTGCAGCACGCCGACCTGGAAATTGTCGAAGGTCGCATAGTAATCGACATTCGGCGTATCGCGGATCAGGCGATCATAGGCGATGACCTTGATGCCTGCGTCATGTGCCTTGGCCAGCACGTCGGAAAGCGTCGTGCCGTCGATCGATGCCACAACGAGAACCTTGGCGCCCTTGGTCACCATGTTTTCGATCTGCGCAAGCTGGTTGGGCACGTCGTCTTCGGCGTATTGAAGATCGGTCTGGTAGCCGCGTTCCTTCAGCACCTTGACCATGTTGTCGCCATCGGCGATCCAGCGCGCCGAAGACTTCGTCGGCATGGCGACGGCGACAAGACCCTTGTCTTCCGCATGCGCCAGACCGCTAAAGGCAAGCGCGGCCATCGCGACTGCCAGTGTTAGAGATTTCATGCCTGCCATTGTCTCACTCCCAAATTGGGACAGGTTTTTCTGCCTGTCGTTCTCCCAAAATTTCCGCCCCCACCTTCCGGCCACGCGGAATTCTTCCCGTCGCGAAGCTCCTCAGCCCGCGATCTTGTCCCATGCCGCAACCGCGCGCTCCGCACGTTCACGAACTTCGGCCGCCGTAAAGCCGGCCTTGTAGAGACTGGAACCCAAACCGAAGCAGCTTACTCCCGCTGTCCGATAGGTCGCAAAATCAGCCTCGGAAACGCCACCCACGGCGCCGACCGGAACATCTTTCGGCAAGACGGCGCATACCGCCTTGATGCCGTCAGCACCCAGCACGCTGGCCGGAAAGAATTTCAGCGCCGACGCGCCTGCGCGGATGGCCGTGAAAGCCTCCGTCGGCGTGAACACGCCCGGCATTGTCACCATGCCATGCTGTCCGGCACGGCGGATGACCTCCGGCTCGACATTCGGGCTCACCAGCAGCCTGCCGCCGACATCATTGAGGCGGTCCACATCTTCAACGGTCAGCACCGTTCCCGCGCCAATCAGCACATTGGCAGGCGCGAGCTTCGCGGCCTTTTCGATCGACACAAACGGCTCCGGCGAATTGAGCGGGATTTCGATAGCCTCGAAACCCGTCTCGATCAGCGCGCCGACAATCGCCTCGGTTTCCTGCCAGCGGATGCCGCGCAGGATAGCGACCAGCGGATAGCGCAATTTCGGCCATGCGATGCGCCCGCTCATTGCGCAATTCCTCCGAAGGCGTGTCTTGCCGCCATGAAAAGGCCATCCCGCACCAGCTCGTCCGCCGCCACGCGCCGGACCTTCAGCCCCGCGATTTCAAGCGCGCTGGCATAAAGCGCCCCCATCGTGTCGTCCGAAAGGAGCAGCACTTCTTCAGGTCCGCCATGGAGCGTGCGCCCGCCAGCGACTTCCAGCCCGATCAGCAGGCCCGACAAACGGGCCAATTGGTCCGTCGGCTTGCGATCATGCACGAGCCAGCCTGCACGAACGGAAAAAAGCGCGTTGGAAATCAGCGCCGGGCTTTCCAGCGAGGCTTTCACACCCGCAGCGAAAGCCTCGCCATTCGGATCGACCGCACCCGCACCTTCCAGCGCACCGGCCAGCACCGATCTGTCCTTCAGGAGAGCGAACATTTCGCCGGTCATGAAGGTGCGGTAATCGGCAAGTCCGCCATCGGCAATCCGCACCCATTTGGCATGGGTGCCGGGCATGACCACCACCGCATCCCGCGTTCCGCGATGCACAAGGCCCAGAAGCTTGGTTTCCTCGCCACGCATCACGTCCGGGGCCAGTTCATCCCGACGCGCGACACCCGGCAGCATGATAACGTGGCGACGCGCAGGCACGCGCACCGCCGCCTTCACGATGCCCTCCAGCCCGGCGGGCAGGCTCATATAGGGCGCTTCGATCCAGCCGGTCCGCGAACCGGCCATGCCGCATATCACCACCGGCAGATCGTCCGCTGCGCCGACAGAAGCAAGGTGCCGTTCGAGCGTTGGCTCGAAACCGGCTTCCTTTGCCTGCAGCAGACCGTCATCGCCGCGGCTTTCGCCCAGCACATTGCCATCGGCATCCAGCGTCCAGAGGCGGAACCGGGTGGTGCCCCAGTCCGCTACTGCTGCAAATGGCTTTTTATCGAGAGCCATCGGGACCGGCCTTAGTGATTGTCTCGCGGCAGGCCGCGCGTATGCGCGATATCCTGATACTTGACCGCATTTTCCAGAACCGCGCCGGTTTCCATCTGGCCGACAACGGCGCGCTGGATTTCCTGCCACGGCGTCTGGCTTTCCGGATATTTATAGCCGCCCGCAGCTTCCAGCGCCTTGCGGCGCTCGGCCAGTTCCTCATCCGAGATGAGAATATCCGCCGTGCCGCGACCGAGATCGATGCGCACGCGGTCGCCGGTCTTCAGAATGGCAAGACCGCCGCCCGCCGCAGCTTCCGGCGAAGCGTTGAGGATCGAAGGCGAACCCGATGTGCCCGACTGGCGACCGTCGCCGATGCAAGGCAGCGAAGTAACGCCCTTCTTCAAGAGGTAATCCGGCGCGCGCATGTTGACGACTTCCGCCGCGCCCGGATAGCCGATCGGACCGGCACCGCGCATGAACAGCACCGTATGCTCGTCGATTTCCAGCGACGGATCGTCGATGCGGTGATGATAATCCTCCGGTCCGTCAAACACGACCGCCTTGCCCTCAAAGGCATTCGGGTCCTTGTCATCGGACAGGTAGCGATTGCGGAACTCGTCCGAAATCACGCTCAGCTTCATGATCGCCGACGAGAACAGATTGCCGCGCAGCACGCGGAAACCGGCATGCTTCTTCAGCGGCTGATCATAGGTCTTGATGACATTGCTGTCTTCGATGGTCGCGTTCCTGCAGTTCTCGCCGATGGTCTTGCCGTTGACGGTCAGCGCGTCCTCATTGATGAGGCCCTGCCCCATCAGCTGATTGACGACAGCCGGTACGCCGCCGGCATGGTAATAGTCCTCGCCGAGATATTCACCGGCGGGCTGAAGATTGACCAGAAGCGGAATTTCCTCACCATATTTCTGCCAGTCATCCACCGTCAGGTCCACGCCGACATGACGGGCAAGGGCGTTCAGGTGGATCGGCGCATTGGTCGAGCCGCCGATAGCGGAATTGACGCGGATCGCATTGACGAAGGCATCCTTCGTCAGAATATCCGACGGCTTCAGGTCTTCGTGAACCATTTCCACGATGCGGCGTCCGGTGAGATAGGCCACCTCCTGACGGTCGCGATACGGCGCCGGGATGGCGGCGGAACCGGGAAGCTGCATGCCGAGCGCTTCGGCAAGCGAGTTCATTGTCGTCGCCGTGCCCATCGTGTTGCAATAGCCGGTCGATGGAGCAGACGAAGCAACGAGCTTCACGAAGCCCTGATAGTCGATTTCACCCTTGGCGAGCAGTTCGCGCGCCTTCCAGACGATGGTGCCCGAACCGGTGCGTTCGCCACGGAACCAGCCATTGAGCATCGGTCCGACCGAAAGGGCGATGGCCGGAATGTTGACGGTTGCCGCAGCCATAAGGCAGGCGGGCGTGGTCTTGTCGCAGCCGATCGTCAGCACCACGCCGTCGAGCGGATAGCCATAAAGCACTTCCACGAGGCCGAGATAGGCAAGGTTGCGGTCGAGACCCGCCGTCGGGCGCTTGCCGGTTTCCTGGATCGGATGGACCGGAAACTCGATGACGATGCCGCCAGCCTCACGCACGCCTTCGCGCACGCGCTTGGCCAGTTCCAGATGATGACGGTTGCAAGGCGAGAGGTCGGAACCCGTCTGCGCAATGCCGATGATCGGACGACCGGACTGCAGCTCTTCCTGGCTCAGGCCGTAATTCATGTAGCGCTCCAGATAGAGCGCGGTCATGTCGACATTATCGGGATTGTCGAACCAGGCGCGGGAGCGGAACTTTGGCGGTTTCGGAGAGACGGGCTTGTTCATTTCATTGTCCTGCGTGGGTGAGAGACCGGACAGCGGTCTCGATTCCTTCGACGCCGATCCTTAAAATCAGATCGACATTCCAAATGTTTGGTTCATCGCGCATCTTGTCCGAAAACCGTTTTACACTTTTCGGGATGCGCTTTAATCTTCAAATGCTTCGACGACATGCCGCTTTCCGAGCAGAAACGCATCGGCCACATGGGTCAGCGGAGCGAGATCGACATCCGAACGCCCCGCACGGATCAATTGCACGAAACGCTTGTAAAGTCGTTGATATTCGCGGTCCGGCTCGGCCATCTTCTCGGTTCCGGCAATGGCCAGGCGGCTGCCGCCATGGCTGAGCAGAACCGTGCCCTTGTCGGTCTCGACGCGAATGTCCCAGGTCTGGGGGCCGGTCTGGCGCCAGTCCAGCTCGAACGAAACCGGTATGCCGCTTTCTGTCTGGAATTTGAGATCGGCGGCAATCGGCGCCGCACGGTTTTCAGGAAAATACAGATCGGACTGCGTCAGGAAAAAGCGCTCCGGCAGGATATGCGTCACGATGGAAAGCGCATTGATGCCCGGATCGAACACGCCGAGCCCGCCCGGCTCCCATATCCATTGCTGGCCGGGGTGCCAGTGGCGCACGTCTTCCTTCCATATGACCGAGACCGAACGGATTTCCGCATCTTTCAGGAATTCCCGCGCCGGTTCGACCGCCGCCGCTTCCCGCGAATGCCATGTGGCATAAAGCGTCACGCCTGCCGCTTGCGCGAGCCGTTCCAGCGCCTGCACTTCCGAAATGGTCGCGCCCGGAGGTTTTTCCAGCATCACATGCTTGCGCGCCTTCAAGGCGGCGTAAGCCTGTTGAAAACGCCCTTGCGGCGGCGTGCAGAGCGACACCGCGTCAATGGCGACATCGCTGCCAAGCAGCGCATCGATATCGTGAAAGGACGGCAGGCCGTCCAGCCCGGCATTGCGGCTGGCGATGGCTTTCAGCTCGATGCCCTCGACGGCCTCGATGGACGGCAGATGCTGGTCGCGCGCGATCTTGCCGAGACCGACGATTGCGACAGCGATGTTCGATTCAGCCGCCATTTCAGAGCGCCTTCACAACAACGTCTTCGGCGGCCGCCTGCGCCAGCCTGTTGACCAGCGGATAGCGGAATGGCTTGGCGGAAATCTCGAACCGGTCGCCAGTTTCCGTCTTCACACCTTCCGAGAAGGACAGGGTCGCCGTGCCGAAGAAGTGGACATGAATGTCGCCCGGACGGCGGAACAGCTCATATTTGAAATGGTGATGTTCCAGATTGGCGATGGTGTGCGACATGTTCGCTTCGCCCGACAGGAACGGCTTTTCAAAAATGATCTCATCGCCGCGACGAATGCGCGAAACGCCTTCCACATGATCCGGCAGCGCGCCAACATAGAGCTCCGGCCCAAGCGCTGCCTGCCGCAGCTTGGAATGGGCGAGCCAGAGATAGTTCTGCTTTTCGGTCACATGGTCGGAAAACTCGTTGGCAAGGCAGAAGCCAAGCCGGAACGGCGTACCATCCGGGCCGATCAGATAGATGCCTGCAAGCTCCGGCTCTTCGCCGCCGTCTTCGGCAAAGGAAGGCGAAACCAGTTCGCCGCCGGTAGCAACCAGCGCGGAGCCGTCGCCCTTGTAGAACCATTCCGGCTGAACGCCGGTCTCACCCGGCTTCGGCTTGCCGCCTTCGACGCCCATCAGGAACATGCGCATGGAATCGGTCGGCTTCTCGGCAGCCTGCGCAGCCTTGTGCATCTTGTCGCGGCCATCGGCGGAACCCAGATGCGTCAAGCCCGTACCGGCCACGATCAGATGCGCCGGATCGGCATGCGTGATCGGCAGGCCGACGCGGCCCGCTGCCAGGGCGGCATCGATATCGACAGCTTCGCCCTTGCCGCTCTTCGCCACCTGTTCTTCAAGGCTGATGCCTGCGGCAATTGCCGCCGAGGCCAGTTCATAGGTCGTTGCCACGCCCCTGACGACATGCGCCGCTCCCTCGTCATTGCAGGCAGCCACACGCATTTCTCCGCTTTCGTCGCGGAACTGGACCAGACGTAACATTAAACCTCCCGTTTTCCGCATTACCCTTTGCGGAATTCACCCGGACCGCTTGAAAACACCAGACGGCGTCAATCCACGGTTCGCGTTATTAATATGACTATTTTGCTGCAGCCTGCTTTGTCAAGCAAGCAGACGCCCCCACATGCATCGTTCAGAAAAGCTGCTCCCCGCGCAATGATACAAGCCTTTGTTTCATATTCATAAATTTAGATATTGCCCGTTTGTCGCACCAGCATTTTATTGGGAATTATCGAAAGGCGCTTGCCATAAAGTAATATTATATGCTTCATAAACACGAAGGCCGGGAGGGCCTTATTATTGGGAGGAACTATCATGAAACGCAGTCTGGCGGCTCTGACGGCCGCACTATCGCTTGCCCTGATTTCGAGCGCATCCGCCGCATCGCTGACGGTCGGTTTTTCGCAGATCGGTTCGGAATCGGGCTGGCGCGCCGCAGAAACGGCCCTGACCAAGCAGGAAGCCGAAAAGCGCGGCTATACGCTGAAATTCGCCGACGCCCAGCAGAAGCAGGAAAACCAGATCAAGGCCGTCCGCGGCTTCATTGCTCAAGGCGTCGATGCGATCCTGATCGCGCCGGTCGTCTCCACCGGCTGGGATGCGGTCTTGAAGGAAGCCAAGGAAGCGGAAATTCCGGTCGTGCTGCTTGATCGCCAGATCGATTCCCCGGAAGATCTTTACCTCACCGCCGTCACCTCCGATCAGGTGCATGAAGGCAAGGTGGCCGGCGACTGGCTGGTGAAGGATGTGGGCGACAAGCCATGCAACGTGGTTGAGCTTCAGGGCACCACCGGCTCCTCGCCTGCCATCAACCGCAAGAAGGGCTTTGAGGACGCGATCAAGGGACACGACAACATCAAGATCACCCGTTCGCAGACCGGTGACTTCACCCGCACCAAGGGCAAGGAAGTCATGGAAAGCTTCATCAAGGCCGAAGGCGGCGGCAAAAATATCTGCGCCGTCTACGCCCATAATGACGACATGGCCGTCGGCGCCATCCAGGCCATCAAGGAAGCTGGCCTGAAGCCGGGTACGGAAATCAGGATCGTGTCGATCGACTCCGTGCCGGATATCTTTCAGGCCATGGCGGCTGGAGAAGCCAACGCAACCGTCGAGCTGACGCCGAACATGGCAGGCCCGGCCTTCGACGCGATTGAAGCCTTCAAGGACAAGGGCACCGTTCCGCCGAAATGGATCCAGACGGAATCGAAGCTTTACACACAGGCTGACGATCCGAAGACCGTCTACGAAGCCAAGAAAGGCCTCGGCTACTGATCCGCTTCATCCGGGCCGCTGTCGGCCCGGATACCCCTTTGCGAAGCGCAAACGGAAGAATGCCATGGCTGCAAAAGACGCTGCATCGGCGGTGGGAACACCGCTTCTTGAAGCCCGTTCGATCACCAAATCCTTTCTGGGCGTAACCGCGCTCGACCATGTCGATTTCACGCTTCACCGCGGTGAAATCCACGCCTTGCTCGGCGAAAACGGCGCGGGCAAATCCACGCTCATCAAGATCCTGACCGGGGCCTATCACGGCTTCGATGGATCGATCCTGCTTGAAGGCCAGCCGATTGCGCCCGCATCCGTGGCGGAAGCCCAGACGCTTGGCATCGGCACGGTCTATCAGGAAGTGAACCTGCTCGAAAACCTGACGGTTGCAGAAAACCTGTTCCTTGGACGCCAGCCGAAACGTTTCGGGCTGGTCGATCGCGGGCGGATGGAAAGGGATGCGGCGCAGCTCCTTTCGCGCTACGGCCTCGCTATTGATGTCGGTGCGCCTCTGTCTGCCTATTCCGTCGCCATCCGCCAGATCATCGCGATAGCACGCGCCGTCGATCTTTCCGGCAAGGTGCTGGTGCTCGATGAGCCGACCGCCAGTCTCGACGCGCGTGAAGTCGAAATGCTTTTCGGCGTTCTGCGCCAGTTGAAGGCGGAAGGACTCGGCATCGTCGTCATTACCCATTTTCTGGATCAGGTCTATGCGATTGCGGATTGCGCCACCGTGCTACGCAACGGTCGTCTGGTCGGCAGTCGAAACCTGTCGGACCTGCCGCGCACCGACCTTATTTCCATGATGCTGGGCCATCAATTGCAGGAAACCGTGCGCCGCCAGCTCACCGAGGATGTCAGCGCGGAAACGGTCGCGCCGATCCGTTTTTCGGACTTCGGCAAAAAGGGCAGCGTTGCCCCATTCGATCTCTCGATCAGGCCCGGAGAAGCCGTCGGCATTGCCGGTCTGCTTGGGTCCGGACGCACCGAAACCGCGCTTTTGATGTTCGGCGTCGATCAGACCGATAGCGGAAGCCTGACCGTCGATGGAAAGGAGACCCGGCTGCCCTCGCCCGTTGCGGCGATTGCCGAGCGCTTTGCCTTTTGCCCGGAAGAGCGCAAGACCGATGGCATCATCGGCGATTTTTCGGTGGCCGAAAACATCGCGCTCGCCGTTCAGGCGAAGCGGGGCTGGTCGAGACCGATCTCTGCACGCGAGAAGACGGCGCTTGCCCAGCGCTATATCAAGGCGCTTGATATCCGGCCTCCCGATCCCGACAAGCCGATCAAGTTCCTGTCTGGCGGCAACCAGCAGAAAGCCATTCTGGCGCGCTGGCTCGCTACCGATCCGCGTCTCCTGATCCTGGATGAGCCAACGCGCGGCATCGATATCGGCGCCCATGCCGAAATCCTCAAGCTCATCGGCGAGCTTTGCGCGGAAGGCATGTCGCTCGTCATCATCTCGTCGGAATTCGAGGAGCTTGCCGCCGTGGCCAACCGTGTCGTCGTTCTCTCGGATCGCCGCCATGTCGCGGAACTAAAAGGCGAGGAAATCACCGCCGACAACATCGTGCGCGCGATCGCAGAGACCGGAAGCGAAAAGGAAGCGGCAGCATGATTGCCCGCATGACCAGAAAACTGAAAAGACTTGCCCCCCAGCTCGCTGCCCTCGTGCTCATTCTGGCGGCGAACACCATCATCGCGCCCGGATTTCTCGACATCTCCTTCCAGAACGGACGCCTCTATGGCAGCCTGATCGATATTCTGGTGCGTGCAGCGCCCGTGGCCATTCTGTCCGTCGGCATGACGCTTGTGATCGCAACCCGCGGCATCGACCTTTCGGTCGGCGCAGTGATGGCGATCAGCGGCGCCTTTGCCGCTTCGCTCATCGTGGCGGGCTATCCGCTTGCTATCGTCATTCCGGCCGCACTTGGCGTCGGCCTGCTCTGCGGCCTGTGGAACGGCTTCCTGGTCGCCGTCTTCGATCTCCAGCCGATCATTGCAACGCTCATCCTGATGGTGGCGGGGCGCGGCATCGCGCAGCTTATCACCGAAGGCGCGATCCTGACCTTCAACAATGATTCCTTTGCCGCACTTGGTTCCGGCTCCTTCCTCGGCGTGCCCGTTCCGGTCCTGATCTGGATTCTGGCCGGTCTCGCAGTGGGCCTTGCCGTGCGCACGAGCGCGCTCGGCTTCCTGATCGAAGCAACCGGCATCAACCGTCGCGCGGCGATGCTGGCGGGGGTCAAGGCGCACTTTCTCCTGTTCAGCGTCTATGCGGTTTCCGGCGTTGGCGCAGCCCTTGCCGGGCTGATCGCGGCGGCGGATATTCGCGGCGCGGACGCCAACAATGCAGGGCTGTGGCTCGAACTCGACGCCATTCTGGCGGTCGTCATCGGCGGCACGTCCCTCAATGGCGGGCGTTTCTCGATCATGGCCTCGCTGCTCGGTGCTCTCATCATCCAGTCGATCAATACCGGCATCCTGATGGCGGGCTTTCCACCGGAATTCAACCTCATCATCAAGGCGATCATCATCGTGATCGTACTCACCTTCCAGTCACCGGCCATCGTCCAGCTGATCGCCTTCCTGCGCTCCGAGCGCAAGGGCGACGGAACCAAGCCGGTCCGCCAAAGCCAGCAGGGAGCACAGCAATGAGAGCGCTACGCAATCTGCCTTTCCTGACAACCGTTGCAATCTTCCTGCTTGCCTATGCGATCTGCATCATCCAGTTTCCGAACATGCTGTCGACGCGGGTGATCGGCAATCTTCTGACCGACAATGCCTTTCTGGGCATTGCCGCCGTCGGCATGACATTCGTGATCCTTTCGGGCGGCATCGACCTTTCGGTCGGCTCGGTCATCGCCTTCACCAGCGTCTTCGTCGCCGTTCTGGTGGGGCAGCTCGGCGTGCACCCGCTTGTGGCTTTCGCGCTCATTCTGGTGATCGCGGCCTTGTTCGGGGCGTGGATGGGCGTGATGATCCATTTCCTTGGCATCCCGCCTTTCGTCGCCACGCTTGCCGGCATGTTTCTGGCACGCGGCGCGGCCTTCCTCATCTCCACCCAATCCGTACCCATAGCGCATCCGTTTCTCGATACCTTGCAGGGGCTTTATCTCCGGCTTCCGGGCGGCGGAAGGCTGACATTCATCGCCATGCTCATGCTCGCGGTCTTCATCGTCGGCGGCATCATCGCCCATCGCACGCGCTTCGGCGCCAATATCTATGCGCTTGGCGGCAACCAGCAATCGGCGGAACTGATGGGCGTTCCGATTGCCCGCACCACAATCGGCATCTATACGATGTCGGGCGTGCTTTCCGGCCTCGCCGGGATCGTCTATACGCTTTACACCTCGTCCGGCTATTCGCTGGCGACGGTCGGCGTGGAACTCGACGCCATCGCTTCGGTGGTGATCGGCGGGACGCTCCTGACGGGCGGCGCGGGCCTTGTGGCAGGCACATTCGTCGGCATTCTCATACAGGGCCTGATCCAGACCTACATTGTTTTCGACGGAACGCTGTCTTCATGGTGGACGAAAATTGCTATCGGTATATTGCTGTTTCTGTTTATCGCCCTGCAACGGGGACTCTTGTGGTTTTCCGATATAAAACACGCGCGGCAACGCATGAAGGAGGCCTGAATTGGGATTGCTGGAAACGGCCATAACCGGACGCAAGCGCCATAACAGCCACGCGGTGGTTGTGGGGGAACTGGGCCGTGGGATCGTGGCGGGCAACATTCCCGAAGGCTCGATCCTTCCCGGCGACCATGAACTTTCGTTGCGCTTCGGCGTATCCCGCACCGTCCTGCGCGAGGCGATGAAGACGCTTGCCGCCAAGCGCCTGATCGAACCCAAGGCCAAGGTCGGCACGCGCGTTCTGGGTCATGCCAGCTGGAATTTCTTCGATCCCGACGTTTTGACCTGGCGCTTCGAGGCGGGCTTCGATGAAGTCTTCGTGGATCATCTGGCGGAAATGCGCATGGCGCTGGAACCGGCGGCTGCGGCTGCGGCAGCAGAGCGCGCCTCCAGCGACGAGATCGTCGAACTTTATGCCCTTGCCGCCAAATTCGACAATCCCGACCACACGCCTGAATCCATCGCCAAGGTCGATCTGGAATTCCACCTTGCCATCGCCCGCATGTCGGGCAACCCGTTCATGCGCTCGGTCAGCGGCCTGATCGAGGCGGCGCTTGCAATCTCGTTCCAGCTTTCATCGCCTGCGGCATCGCGGGAAGGCATTGCCGAATGCGCGGCCAATCACCTGCGCATTGCCCATGCCATCGCATCGCGCGACCCGCAGAAAGCGCGCCAGGCCATGGAAAGCGTCATCAAGCTTGGCGTCGATCGCATCCGGGACGTTATTTGAGCATTTTCCAGCAAAAGTGGGAACCGGTTTTGCGTTCGAACATGCGGTAAAGGAGAAAGAGAGAGGTTCTTACGGCTCCATCATATAGAACCACTCTCAAGGTTACGATACCTTCAGATCAAACTGCGGCTCGCCGCGCAGCGTATTGCTTACCGTGCAGATTTCCTCGGCCATTTCGGCAAGCCGGTGCTTTTCGTCCTCGGTCAGATCGCCACCGAAATGAAAGGTGATATCGAACCGCTCGATGCGCGACGGCCCTTCATGCGCCTTGTCGCCCTTCACCTCCACCCGCACATCGGTCAGTTTGTCCTTCAGCTCGAGCTTGCCGGCAGCGATGCGCGCACTGAGCGCCATGCAGGCCGCGACCGACGAATAAATGAGGTCGAGCGGGTTGAAGCCTGCCTGACTGACACTGGTGACGATTTCGACAACGCCGCCGGTCGGCGTGGTGATGACCGGAAGTTTTCCGTGCGGCATTTCAGCGACGGCGCCCGTCTCGCGGGTCCTGACTTTAAGTTCGCTCATTCCGGAATTCTCCTGTAGTCCACGTGCCGCGCCAGCCAGCAGCCGACGGTCATGCCTGTTATCCCGCTTTTGGCATCGCGATGGAAGACAAGTTTCCATTCGCCGGGCGACGGCGCATCCATGGAGCGCTGCACCGGCAGCAGCCAGACATCCGGGCCTGCCTCATAGAGCGGATACATGTCGCTCTTGCCGAGAAAACCCTCGAAGGCCCCGTAGAAAGCGCCGCCCTCATTGACGATCAGAAGATCGGCTTCAAGCTCGTCGCTGCGATAGCGCCCCGCGATATCCTGCTTCGCCGCCCCTTTGAGGCGCTGCATCGTCAGGCTGAGATTTTCATCCTCACGCGTCAGATGGATCGTATCGCCCTTGCGGCGGATCGTGGTCATCGACGAGCGCGCTTCGTTCTCGCCCATCACATCCATCACTTCCGGCCCGGTGCCAAAACGCGCCTTCATGCGCCCGCGCCCGGCATCTTCGAGGCTCAGCATAAGGCCGGTTTCATGGTCCAGCCACGAACCGAACCAGGCGGCATCGGCTTCGACCCGGACCTGTTCTGTCGTGGAAACGCCAAGAGCGATATTCATCAGCTTGAAGGCGACATCGGACGCGCCGCCTTCAAAATTGAACAGGGCAATCGTCGAGAGACGCTCATCGGCGCAATGCCAGCGCTGGCAGCGCCAGCCGCGCAGCGCCCCGCCATGGCCGGTGAGCCGCCTGCCGCCTGCTTCCTCGAACTTGAGGCCGAGGCCGTAGGGAGCCGCATTGCCATCGCTGAAAGTCTGCGGGCCGCTCAGGCGACGATAGATTCCGTCTTCGTCGTCGCGTGTCGCATCGATAAACTGTTCCCAGGCGATCATGTCGTCGAGCGACGCGCAGATGCCCGCATCGCCCATCCAGTGGATGCGATTGACGGCAGGCAGGAACCCGCGCACCGTATCGCCCTCATAGCCGGTGCATTCGTCGAACAGCGCGGTATCGGGGATGAGTTCTGCGGTCTTCATGCCCGCAGGCTTGAAAATACGCTCCGCCAGAAGCTCGACCAGGGTTCGGCCCGTATGGCTTTCGATAAGATCAGCCAGAATGCGGAAATTGCCGTTGCAATAGGAATAATGCGTGCCCGGCGCGAAATGCGTGGTCTTCAGGCGGCGCAGCAGGCTTTGCGCCTGTTCTGGCAGAAAGACGCCTTCCGGATCGGCCCCGCACAGAACAGTCAGCGCCCAGTAGTCGCGCAGGCCCGACTGGTTGTTGCACAGGTCGCGCACGCTCGGGCGCTCTTCCGTGAACCTGTCGAGATAGGCGGCAAGCGCATCGTCAAGAACTTCCGGCTCGCCAACGCTGTCCAGCAACACGGCGCAGGTGAACTGCTTGCTGACCGAGCAGATCGGCATGCGCGTTTGCGGCGTCATCGCCTTTCGCGCTGAAAGATCGGCAAAGCCCCAGGCGTGGCGCAGGACGACCTTGCCATCCTTCACCACGGCGACCGCGCCGCCCGGCCCCTTATAGTGCTGCGGAACGGTGCGAACGAAAGCTTCTAGCGCGGGAAGATCGAATTTTGACATGATGCTCAGGCGACTCAGATGAAATCAACAGCCGCCACGAGGCATCATTTTGTCCGTTCGATCAAGGCCATGGCCGCATGCGGATTATGCGCCTTATAGCCGCTGATGACATAGAGAAAGACATCGCGGGCGATATAATCGGCAACGGGCGGCGTGACGGTCTTCAACCCTTCGGCAAGCTCTCCGGCGGCAACTGCCTTTGCGCGCGCCGCCCACTGATCGAGTTCGTCCTTGCCATAACCGCCCGGCTGGCTTTCCTTCGTCCCCATGATGCGGAAATAGGCGAAAGGCGCCGTCATATCGGCAAATTGCGGAAAGTCGCTGTCGCCCGCAATCACCACTGCCACACCATATTCGCGCAGCAGCGCAATGAACTCCGGCGAGTTGAAACTGTCGTGGCGCACTTCCACAGCATGGCGCACGTCGCGCCCGTCGACCCGCTTGGGCAGAAGCTTCAAGAACGCCTCGAAATCCACGGGGTCGAACTTCTTCGTTCCCATGAACTGCCAGTTGACCGCGCCGAGCTTGTCTTTCAGCTCCATCATGCCGCCGGTCATGAACTTCTCGATGCTCTCGCCCGCTTCGGCCAGCACGCGGCGATTGGTGGAAAAACGCGGCGCTTTCAGCGAAAACACGAAACCGTCCGGTGTTTCATCGTGCCATTTGGCGAAGGTCGCAGGTTTCTGCGGACCGTAATAGGTGCTGTTGATTTCGATGGAAGTGAGCTTGCTCGACGCATATTCGAGCTGGCGCTTCTTCGGAAGTTTCTCGGGATAGAAGCTCTCATCCCACGGTTCATAGGCCCAGCCGCCAATGCCGATGCGGATCTCGCCCGTCTTTTCCCTGGCCATTGCCTTTCCTCCATACCGGTGCATCATGAGTTCATACTGTTTGGTCATGATGTTTAATCTGTATTCGCACCGCTGGCTATGTTCATATCAGCGTGCTTGACTGGGAGGAAAAGCAGACGGCTGAGGGTAAAACCTGGCCGCGAGACCAAGGCCCGGTGCACCTGTCGGCCATTTGGGTGCGTCTGACCATGAGTTCCCGTTCCCCCAAACACATGAATTGTCCGGAATTTCGGGACGATCTTTTTGAAAAGAGGCGGAAAAACCGCCCTTGCAAGGCAAGCCGGGAATGGCGAGCCAGACATGGTGAGATTGAGGAAATGCATACAATGACGAGCAAACCCAATGCCCGTACCGGAGGCCAGATTTTGGTGGATGCGCTGCGCATCCACGGGGCCGACCGCGTCTTCTGCGTACCCGGCGAGAGCTATCTCGCTGCGCTTGACGCCTTTCACGATGCCAGCGATGCGATCGACCTGATCGTCTGTCGGCAGGAAGGCGGCGCGGCCTATATGGCGGAAGCCTATGGCAAGCTGACCGGCAAGCCCGGCATCTGCTTCGTCACACGCGGCCCGGGCGCGACCAACGCCTCCGTCGGCGTGCACACCGCTTTTCAAGACTCGACGCCGATGCTGCTCTTCATCGGACAGGTCGCTAGCGATCAGGTCGAGCGCGAGGCGTTTCAGGAAATCGATTATCGCCGCATGTTCGGCCAGATGGCCAAATGGGTCGTCCAGATCGACGATGCGGCCCGCATACCGGAACTCGTCAGCCAGGCCTTTCACCGCGCCGTCAACGGACGTCCCGGCCCGGTCGTGATCGCGCTGCCGGAAGACATGCTGACTTCCTATGCCGCCGTCAGCGACACACCGGCCTATAAGCAGGTTCAGATGCATCCGGGCGCGGACCAGTTGCAAGACATGCAGGCGCTGCTTGCAAAGGCTGAGCGGCCGCTCGTGATCGTCGGCGGTGGCGGCTGGAATGACGATGCCGTCAGCGACCTGCGCAAATTTGCAGAAAACATGCACCTGCCGGTCGCTGCTTCCTTCCGCTGTCAGGATATGTTCGACAACACTCACCCGCTTTATGCTGGCGAAATGGGCACCTCGATCAGCCCCAGGCTGGCGCAGCGCGTGCGCGATGCCGACCTGCTGATCGTGATCGGCGCACGCCTTGGCGAAATGACGACGCAAGGCTACGAACTCGTATCCATTCCGGTGCCGCAGCAGAAGCTTGTCCATATCCATCCGGGCGCTGAGGAACTGGGTCGCGTCTATCATGCGGACGTTCCGGTCAATGCCTCCATGCCTGCCTTCTGTGCGGCAGCGGCCAGGCTTGCGCCGGTCTCCGATCCTCGCTGGAAGGCATGGACCGACAGCGCCAATGCCGATTACCGCGACAACATCAAGTCGCCGGTCATCCCCGGCGAAGTTCAGATGGGCGAAGTGATGGAATGGCTGCGTGCGCATCTGCCAGCCGACGCCATCATCACCAACGGCGCGGGCAACTATTCCGCCTGGCCGCATCGCTTCTACCAGTACCGCACCTATCGCAGCCAGCTTGCGCCCACCAACGGCTCGATGGGTTATGGCGTACCGGCTGCGGTTGCCGCCAAGCTTACCGCGCCGGAACGCACCGTCATTGCCTTTGCAGGCGACGGCTGTTTCCTCATGAACGGACAGGAGCTGGCAACGGCGGCGCAATATGGCGCCAACGCCATCTTCATCGTCGTGAACAACGGCATGTACGGCACGATCCGCATGCATCAGGAGCGCACCTATCCGGGCCGCGTTTCGGGCACCGGCCTTGCCAATCCCGACTTCGCGGCATTGGCGCGCGCCTATGGCCTGCATGGTGAAGTGGTGGAGAAGACGGCTGATTTCGCCCCGGCCTTCGAGGCTTGCGAAAAGTCCGGCAAACCCGGCCTCATCGAAATCCGCATCGATCCTGAAGCGCTTTCCCCGAAGATGAGCCTCAGCCAGATGCGCGAACAGGGTTTTGCGAAGCAGAAGTAAAAACAAGAGAGCCCCGGTTTTCCGGGGCTCTTTCATCTGCTTTATCTGGCTTTACTTTACAGGCGGCGCATACATCAGCCCGCCCTTGTTCCACAGCGCATTGAGGCCGCGGTCGATCTTGAGCAGGCTGCCCTTGCCGATGGTGCGTTCAAACATTTCACCGTAATTGCCGATCGTGGAGACGACATTATAGGCCCATTTCGGCTCGAGGCCGAGCTGCTGGCCGCCATCGCCTTCCGAGCCGAGGAAACGGCGCACATCCGGCTTCTTTGAGTTGAGGTCCGCTTCAGCCGAGGCTTGCGTGACGCCCAGTTCCTCTGCCTCAAGCAGCGCGAACAGGGTCCAGCGGACGACGTTGAACCATTTGTCGTCGCCCTGTCGGACGGCAGGTCCAAGCGGCTCCTTGGAAATCACTTCCGGCAGAACGGTGAAGGCGTCTGGTTCGGCAAGCTTGAGGCGCTGCGCGTAGAGCGCGGATGCGTCGGTCGTGTAGACATCGCAGCGGCCCGTTTCAAACGCCTTCAGAATACCGTCGGCGGAATCGATCACCACCGGCTCATACTTGATATTGTTGGCGCTGAAATAATCGGCGGCGTTCTGTTCGGTGGTGGTGCCCTGTTCGGTGCAGACCGACGCGCCGTCAAGCTTCAGCGCGCTGTCGACGCCAAGGTCCTTGCGGATCAGGAAGCCCTGCCCGTCATAATAGGCAGTGCCGACGAAAAGAATGCCCATGCCCGCATCGCGTGAGAGCGTCCACGTCGTCTGGCGTGAAAGCAGATCGACCGTGCCAGATTGTAAGGCGGTAAAGCGCTCCTTGGTCGAAAGCGGAATGAAGCTCACCTTGTCGGGATCACCGAAGACCGCCGCCGAAACCGCGCGGCAGAAATCGATGTCGAAGCCGGTCCATTTGCCCTGATCATCCGGCGACGAAAAGCCGGCGACGCCCTGGCTGACGCCGCAATTGAGCTTGCCGCGTTCCTTGACCGTCGAAAGCGTGTCCGCTTGCGCCCCACCTTGAGCGGACAGGGCAAAGCCCGCCGCCAGCAACGAACCCAAAAGAATATTTTTCATTGTTCCTCCTCCCAGAATATCGGCCCTCGCCTCGGAATTTGAGCAAAGCCGATTCATTGCCCGGCGACATTCCCGCCGGGCTTGTTGTTATTTCAATCAGACACGAACCAGGGTCAGGCCCTATTTCAGCGCAGCCGCGAAACTGTCCTCCAGAACGCTCAGGAGATGATCCGCATTGGCGCGGCTGAAGATCATCGGCGGACGCATTTTCAGCACATTGTCGAACGGGCCTTCGGTTCCCATCAGGATGCCGCGCTCGCGCGCGCCGTCGTTGATCTTTTTGGCCAGCGCGGTTGCCGGTTCCCTGGTCTTGCGATCCGTGACCAGTTCGATGCCGAGGAACAGCCCCTGCCCGCGCACATCGCCGATGATGTCGAAGCGCTTCTGCATCGCGCGGAACCCGTCGAGGAGATAGTTGCCTGTCTCCAGCGCGTTGCGGCGCAGGCCGTCGCGTTCGATCACATCCAGCACCGCCAGACCCGCCGCGCAGGAAACCGGATTGCCGCCGAATGTGTTGAAATATTCCATGCCATTGTTGAAGCTGTCGGCGACTTCGCGAGTCGTCACCACAGCCGACATCGGGTGGCCATTGCCGATGGGCTTGCCCATGGTGACGATATCCGGCACCACGTCCTGCATTTCAAATGCCCACCAGTGGCTGCCGACACGGCCGAAGCCGACCTGCACCTCATCTGCAATGCAGACGCCGCCAGCAGCGCGCACCATCGCATAGACTTCACGCAGATAGCCTTCCGGCAGGAAGACCTGACCGGCCACGCTCGGGATCGATTCCGCGATGAAAAAGGCGGGGCCGCGTCCAAATTTCTTGATGGCTTCGATCTGTTCGGCCACGCTTTCGACAAAACGCTTGCCATGTTCCGCCAGCGGCCAGTTTTCCGGTGCGCGATAGCTGTCGGGAATGGTGGCCTCGAACACATGGTCCGGACGGCCCTTGCCGCCCTTGCGCTTGTATTTATAGGGGCTGAGGTCGATCAGTTCCTGCGTCGTGCCGTGATAGGCCCAGTCGAGCACCAGCGCATCGCGCTGGCCCGAATGCGCGCGCGCCATGCGCAGCGCCAGACTGTTCGCCTCGCTGCCCGAACAGGCAAATGTCGCCACCGTCAAACCTTCCGGCAAGGTCGCCGTCAGACGCTCGGCATAGGAAACGATATTGTCATGCAGATAGCGCGTATTGGTGTTGAGGATCGCCGCCTGTCTGGCAATTGCCTCCACCACTTCCGGATGCGCATGGCCGAGATGGCAGACATTGTTGAAGCAGTCGAGATAGGCGCGGCCCCGATTGTCGATCAGCCATGCGCCCTCGCCGCGCACGAACTTGATCGGCTCGGAATAGGAGATGGAGAGGTTCGGCAGCAGAATATCCTTGCGCGCGCTGACGATTTCGGCGCGCGTGCGCCCGCTCTGGTGGAAAGCTTCCGCCGGAATGTCTGCAAGGGCTGCGGCATCCGGGAAGATGTCGGCCCATACATCGAGAAAGGCATTTTCGCCCACGCCCAGAATTTCCGCAGCCGTCAGGCCGGTATCGGTCGAAATCTGGAAATGGAGATGCGGCGTCCAGCCGCCATTCTCGTGCATGTCGCCCATATAGCCGACCAGTTCGCCAGCGGCGAGCTTCTGGCCGGGTTTCAGCCGCGACATCGCCTCGTGCGCCATATGGCCCCAGAGCGTGATGAAGGGCGGGCAGTCTTCCGGCTGATGTTCCAGCGCGATCAACCCGCCATAGCCAAGCGGCGCGGTCTCGATCTCGACGCTTTTCACAATGGCTGCAAGCGGCGTGTAGACAGGCGTGCCTGCGGGCATGAACAGATCAAGCCCCAGATGATGGACACGCCGCTCGCCTTCGACAAAGCGCGAACGGAACGCCTCGTCGGTATAAACGGTACGCCTTTCGCCCCACGGACCGATGCCGAGTTCGATACGGTTGCGGGCGCAGAAATCGTCCCACCAGGCCGTTGCTTCCTTCGGGCGCTGCCCGGCGGAATCGACCGTCATAACATGGGCCGGGTCGCCATAAGGCACCAGCGCCTTGGTCATCGTGGCAGGATGCGGGCGCACGACAGGCGCGAAAGCCTTGCTGTTCGCGGCGATCCAGCGGCGTACCGCACCGGCACCCTCCACTGCATCGAAACCACAGGCTTTCCGCAGGATCGCGGTGGCAAAGCGCGGGTTCATGGCGTCCAGCTTGTGCAGAAGCCGCCATGCAGGTGCTTCGCTGATCGCCAGATAAGGATTGTCATCGGTCTTTTCGCGGCGCGACGCCGAAAGCGTGACACTCGTCACAAGACGCATTGCGATCAGGTCGAAAAGAAGGTCGATTTCCTGCGGCAGAAGCGGATATTTCGCATGGAACCCGGCGGCAAGGGCAGCGGCTGCCCCGATCGGGTCGTCCATGTCCAGGATGGAATAGGCGCAGGCAATCGCCACTTCGGCGATCAGCACCGTATGGACGGAATCGCCGAAATCGATCAGCCCGGCAATGCGTTCATTGTCCTGACTGTCGACCAGCACGTTCCAGTCATTGGCGTCGTTGTGGATCACCTGCGCGCGCAGCAATGGCAGCTTCGGCGCCACATCGCGCTCGAAACGGGCAAGGAAGCGCTCCGCGACAGCGCGGTCTTCCGCCTTGTCGATAAAATGCAGCCGGTCGCGCGCCCGCCCCGCATGACGCAGGTCCCAGTCGAAATCGCGAAGCGCGCCCGGATGGATGAAGCCCTGCAAGGCGCGATCAAGTTCGCCGAGCGCTGCGCCAAGGTTGTGCATGAGCGTTCTGCTGCGCGGGACTTCCGCAAGCGGCGTGCCGGGAAGCCAGCTCGCCACCCTCAGCGCATGCGGCTTGCCCTGATCCTTTTCGACAGAAGCCAGCACCTCGCCCGACAGGCTCGCCTTCAGGCGCGGCACGGCAAGCGCCGGATCGGTCTTGGCCAGATGCTGGAGAAGCGCGGTCTGGAATTCGCTTTCCACGGGCGGCTCGCTGGCATTGACGATCTTCAATATCCAGTCCGCCGACCCATTGCCCGTTTTCAGGCGGAAATTGCAGTCGCGCTCGCTGTCGAGCGGCGAAGCACTCGCCGTCACGCCGAAATGAAGCTGGGCCAGCACTTCGGCCTCTTCTGGCGAAAAATCGGGGGCGGGATGCGAAATATCGGTCATGGGAGGCGCTTCACGGGTTGAATATGAATGGGAGGCAACAGGAGGAGCTTGGCATGTCCGCGATTTTCAGGCATCAGACAAGGCGTCGGTCAGACCGGCACTTTGCCGGAATGGACCGGCACATTTACGGCGGGAGCACATCCGACCATGCGGGAACTGGATGCGAAGGATCGTGAGATACTGGCCATTCTCTCCAAGGAGGCGCGCATACCGTTGAAGACGCTTGCGGGCCGTATCGGGCTTTCGCGCAGCGCCACCGGCGAACGTGTCGCCAATCTGGAGAAAAGCGGCGTCATTCGCGGCTATCGCGCAGATATTGGCCAGATCGACGGCAATATCATCCGCGCCATAATTCTGGTCAGCCTCAAGCGCACGCCTGCGCTTGGCCTTCTCGACGAGCTGGCGCGCCATGCCGAAGTACGCCGCGTATCGTCGGTAAGCGGCCAGCTCGATTTGATCGTGGAGGTTGAAGTTCCCTCCATAGACCGCCTCAATCGCCTGCGCGATCTCATGGCCACCCATGAGACGGTAGAGGATCTCACTACGGCAATCGTGCTTCGCCGGGATATCGAGCGTGAGAACGGCTGAAGAGTGGCTCTACCACTTTAGTCTGGATAGTTGCAATTTAAGGTAGACATTCCACCGCAAGTCGAACATAACGCCCCAGGGTTGAAAGGGAGGGGTCATGAAAACACTTAACCTGTTCATTATCGGGTTCGGTTTTACCGCACTCGTCATTACATGCATCGTCGCCATCGGCGGCGGCACGATCTGAACGGCAATCACACCATATCATGCCCGCAGCAGGGGTTCCCCAAGGAAGATTGCTGACGACTCGCGCACGGCGCGGATCATGAAATCGCTCAACACCCGGATTCGCGGTGCGGCGACCACATCGATGTGACAGCTCATCCAGTATTCACGCACCAGATGCATCTCGCGCGGCAGAACCGGAACCAGTTCCGGGTGCCGGCTCGCGATGAAATAAGGCAGCACGCACAGGCCATAGCCGATCTGGGTGGCGATCAGCTGCGCATGGATGCTCGAGCTTTGATAGGTACAGCGTTGCCCCGGCAGGATCTCGCGCATGTAATCGAGACCGGGCGTGAAAACCATGTCGTCGATGTAACCGATGAAAGGATGCCGGGCCATGTCCTCGCGCGTCCGGATCGGCGGATGCCGGTCCAGATAATCGCGATGCCCATAGATGAAGAGACGATAGGGCGTCAGTTTCTCGCTGTGATAGGGACCGGTGCGCGGCATATGCAGGGTGATCGACAATTCCGCCTCGCGGCGTGACAGCGACATGATCTGCTGGATCGTCACCACTTCCACGAACAGGCTCGGATAGGATTGCGCCAGCACCGGCAGGCGGTCGGCGAGGAAGAAATTGCCAAAGCCTTCCAGCGTCGAAAGCCGCACGACGCCCGACAGCGCCGCCAGATTGCCCGTGGCCTCCGTCTGGAACTTCACCGCCTCGCGTTCCATGACCTCGGCAGAGGTCACAAGCCGTTCACCGATGGGCGTCAGCAGATAGCCGCGCGGGTTCCGCTCGAAAAGCTTGGTCGCCAGGGCCTGTTCCAGCCGGTCGATCCGCCGCAGCACCGTGACATGGCTGGTGCGCAATTGCCGCGCCGCCGTCGAAAGCTGTCCCGTGCGGGCAACCGCCAGAAAATATTGCAGATCGTCCCATGTAAACTGCCGCACGCCGCCTCCCAGACAGCAGAGATGACCCACGCCACCGCCTCTGTACATTTTTGAACAGACAATGTTCAAAAATTGTTGTTCTTGTACGCATTTGTCAATGCTACCGTTCAATTCAAAGCCCGGGTGGAGGAACAAACCGGGCGCGGGCAGAGGGCGAACGGCGAAGAGGAAAAGCTGTTTCCCGATTTCGAAAGACTGCTTGAAGGAGGATGCCGTGCGGTTTTTCCGCAATGGCTCAAGGTGTTATTGGGAGGAGCACTTCATGAAATGTCTCGCATTGGCAACGGCGGCGCTTTTCGCCGCCACGGCTATCTCATCGGCGGCGGAAATTTCCGACGGCAAGGTCAAGATCGGTATTCTGAACGACCAGTCCGGCGTCTATGCCGATTTCGGCGGCAAATGGTCGTTCGAAGCTGCCAAGATGGCTGCCGAGGATTTCGGCGGCAAGGTGCTCGATGCGCCGATTGAAATCATCACGGCCGACCACCAGAACAAGCCGGACGTGGCCTCGAACATTGCGCGCCAGTGGTACGACACCGAGCAGGTCGATTCTATCATGGAACTGACGACCTCGTCGGTCGGCCTCGCGGTGCAGGCCCTGTCGAAGGACAAGAAAAAGATCACGATCAACACCGGCGCGGCCACGTCGGAACTGACCGGCAAGCAGTGCACGCCCTATGGCTTCCACTGGGCCTATGACACCCATGCACTCGCCGTCGGCACCGGCGGCTCGCTCGTGCAGCAGGGCGGCGACACATGGTACTTCCTCACCGCCGACTATGCTTTCGGCTATTCGCTGGAAGAACAGACAACCAAATTCGTGGAATCCAAGGGCGGCAAGGTGCTGGGTTCGGTGCGCCACCCGCTGGCGACCACCGATTATTCCTCCTTCCTGCTGCAGGCACAGGCCTCCGGCGCGAAAGTGGTCGGTCTCGCCAATGCCGGTCTCGACACCTCCAACGCCATCAAGCAGGCGGCGGAATTCGGCATCGTTGCTGGCGGGCAGCGCCTCGCAGCCCTGCTCTTCACGCTCGCCGAAGTACATGGCCTCGGCCTCGAAGCCGCACAGGGGCTGACGCTAACGGAAGGCTTCTACTGGGACCGCGACGATGAATCGCGTGAATTCGGCAAGCGCTTCTTCGAGCGCACGGGCCGCATGCCGAACATGATTCAGGCAGGCACCTATTCCGCCGTCACGCAATATCTGAAGGCGATCAAGGAAGCAGGCACCGACGAAACCGAAGCCGTTGCCAAGAAGCTGCATGAAATGCCGGTCGAAGACGTCTTCGCCCGCCACGGCAAGGTCGGCCCCAACGGACGCATGATCTACGACATGTATCTGATGGAAGTGAAAAAGCCTGATGAAAGCAAGGCGCCTTGGGATTATTATAAGGTCCTTGCCACCATTCCCGGCGATCAGGCCTACATGAAGCCGGAAGAAAGCGGCTGCCCGCTTGTGAAGCAGTAAAAGAGGCTGGTTGAATGAACGCAGCAACTGGCAATATGACGGCCCTGCATGAAGCAGGGCCGGACGATGGCGGCGCATCCGGCGGCCGGACGGTTCTGTCGGCGCGCGGACTGGGCAAGTCGTTTGGCGGCTTTCACGCGGTGAGGAACGTCGATCTCGATGTGGAACATGCCCGCGTCCACGCGCTGATCGGGCCGAATGGCGCGGGCAAGACGACGGTGTTCAACCTCCTGACCAAATTCCTGCAGCCATCGAGCGGCGAGATCACGCTATTGGGCGAAACCATCACCAGAGCCGATCCGGCCCGGGTGGCGCGCATGGGGCTGGTGCGTTCGTTCCAGATTTCGGCAACCTTTCCGCATCTGACGGTGCTGGAAAACGTCAAGGTCGCGCTGCAGCGCCCCAACGGGCTTGCCACGCAGTTCTGGCGTCCGCTGTCGGCGCTCGACCGGCTCGACGCGCAGGCCATTTCGCTTCTGGAGCGCGTCGGCCTTGCCGATGCCCGTCATGCGCTGGCCGCCGACCTGTCCTATGGCCGCAAGCGCGCGCTGGAGATCGCCACCACGCTGGCGCTCGATCCCAAGGTGCTGCTGCTCGATGAGCCGATGGCCGGCATGGGCCATGAGGATGTCCATACCATCGCCGCCCTCATCGCCGATGTGGCGAAGGACCGCGCGGTGCTGATGGTCGAACACAATCTCA